>CAJTVH010000001.1 GCA_910579745.1 uncultured Clostridia bacterium
TAAAAAAGTTGACATAATATATATGGCAATATAGGAGACAAAAAATTATTTTATTAAAAATTTACTGAATCATAGATAATTATTTTTACACTTTTGCGTTTTGTCTTTAAAAAATGTGATTATATTTAAAAAAATTTTTTTAAATATAATTAGAGTTACTGTAAATTTTATTGTTTATTTTCTGATGTGATATACTCTATTTTTCCATCGGCATATTCAATATATATTCTTTTGCTTTCCTCGTCGTACTTAGCTATTGGAAAACCCTGAAATTTAAATTTGTTTCCTTTGTTTTTAGAGGATAGCTTAAATAATTCATCGTATATTTCTTTTGGTAATTTAAGAGAAGTAGTATAGTATGTATATTTAGAATCATCTTTCATATTTTTATTTCCTTTTTATTATATATACAAATTATAGATTGTGATTAAATTCAACATTTTATATAAAGAGTAACCCACATTTGTTATTATAGATTTAATGTGATTAAACTTATGTCTATGCCTAAATGTATTTGGCGAATTTTAATCATCATGGCAATTTTTATTTAATAAAGAGAATTTCAGAAAAAACATTTTATTAAGAGAACAAAGCGCTAAATGGTTGGAATTTTACTGAAGAAAAATGAAGTTTTATTTTTAACTTCCTAAAAATGTAAAAAATCACAAGCTGCTTTGAAAGATTTTGAATAAAATATTTTTTCTTCATTTAATTTATATTAGAATTGCTATAAGTATACAGTAAGTTATTTTATCGTATCATTATATTATTTTACGCATCACTACAAAGCAATACTTTATGGATACTGTCAAAAATAATTTTATAAAAATTGTAGTGGTTAAAGATGCTTTTAAAAATTATTTTTTGCTGGAAGTATTACTTTGGCGGCATTTTAATATGTTATTAATATTTTGATACGGGTATTTCCCTTATGTCTCTATTTTATTTGTCGGAAAACGCTATATGAATAAATTCTACAACAAAACAATAAAATAAATATTAACAATTTTATATAAAGAGTAACATATTATTTAATTTTAAATTAATCAGTATTTGTCACAGCATATATTAAAGCTAAAATACACGAGAAAAATTACAAAATATTTAAAATATATAATCAAAGTTTCATATTTATGGCTTTAAATGATATTTTTTTATTATTTTAACACATTTATATTCTTTAAATTTTTTTTAGTTAAAAAGAAACTTTTAAATCTTTACTAGAGCGTATCTGAAAACTGTCATAAACCATTAATTATATATGCAAAATATCCAAAAAATTATTAAAAAATAAATGAAAATAGCTCAATTTCATTTTATTTTTTATAATTTTTTGTGCGTATTTTAGTTTTCAGATACACTCTAAAGCAATTACAATTAAATTTGATAAAAAATATTTTATTGGCGTGTGGCGTTTAGCCGATGTTTAATTGTTATAGTCTTTTATAAGTATCTAAAATGTCAAGTAAAATAATTTTTTATCATCATATACATTGGAATTGTTGTAAAGTTGTTATTTTTCGCGATTTTAAAATATCCATATAATTTTCAGATATGCTCTGATAAATAAATTTTATTGTTTCGCTATTATTAATTTCACGAGTCGTTTTATGAAAATATTGATTAATACTGAATTTAATCAACATTTTTGTAGAGATGTGAAGATAAGCGACAAATAACTCGTGAAGTTTTTAGAGTGTATCCGAAAATAAAGCCCACACAAAAAATTATAAAAAATAAATTGAGAAAATTGTTATTTCATTAATTTATTTTCTATTTTTCATAATTTTGTCTCATTTAAAAAGAACGCTTTATATTTTGAGAAAATCTGTTATTTGCGAAGTTTCCAGATACAGCCTAAATAAGATAATTTTTTATAAAAAATTAAAGAAAATATTACTAATATGACACATTATAACAAAATATTACATTATTGTCAAGATATTCATTTGATATTTAGTTACATTACAATATATATGAAAAATAAAAATTAATTTTTTTTAATTTTCAATAAGTTCATACATATTTTTTTCTATTATCTCAAAAGCTTTTTCTTCCGGCATAGGTTTGCCCATATAAAATCCCTGCGCTATATCACAGCTTTTATCATTAAGCCACAATAGCTGTTCACGGTCTTCAATCCCTTCAGCGACTGTTGACAAATCACAGCATTTAGCGAGGTTTATAATAATTGATAAAATATTTTTGTTTGTGTTTTCCTCTAAAATTGTATCTGTAAAAGATTTATCTATTTTTAATATATCAAGAGGTATTTGTTTTAAATATGTAAGAGATGAGTAACCTGTTCCGAAATCATCAAGAGAAAAGCGAATTCCATAACTGTTAAGCGTATTGATTTTCTTTACTATATCGTCAATGGATTTTATGAGAACGGATTCAGTTATCTCAAGCTTTATATTTTTAGGATTAATATTTTTTTCTTTAACTGTATTGATTATAAAATCGACGAAATCATCACACATCATTTGCACAACCGATATATTAACGGATACACATAAATCCGAAAATCCCTTAGATGTAAGTTTATTTATAAAATCGCATGTTGACCTGAAAGCGAATTTTCCTATAGGTATGATAAGCTGATTTTTTTCAGCCTGAGGAATAAATTTATCGGGACGGACAAATCCCTTTTTAGGGCTTATCCATCGTATAAGAGCCTCAAAGCCGTAAAGTTTTCCTGTTTTTATATTATACTGGGGCTGATAATATAAAACGAACTCATTATTTTCAATAGCGTTTTTTAAATCATTCTCAATAGACACTATTTCATATATATCATTTTTCATTGAGTTATTAAAATATTTAATTTTTCCTTTAAAGTTCTCTTTAGCGATTTGCAGGGCTATATCAGCGCATTTAAAAAGCTCCTCGTAGGTTACGCCATCGTCCGGATATAGGCTTACTCCAATACTTACGGAAATATTTAAGCGAACGTTATTTATATAGTACTCATTTTTTATCGCTTTAAAAACTTTGTCTATGTAATCGTTAAGCTCGCCACTGTCTTCTATATACTCATAAATAACTACAAACTCATCTCCGCCTCTTTTGCAGACTTTCGCTTTAACATTTTCTACGCTTAATATTCTGTTGCTTAAATCTATTATAAAATTGTCTCCTGTGTTATGACCGAATATATCGTTTATATATTTAAAGTTATCAACGTTTATATATATAAGCGCTATTTTTGTGTTTGTTGTGTTTATAGATATAATACCGTTAAAATATTCCTCAAGATATATAAGATTGTTAAGTCCTGTCAGGCGGTCGAAATAGGCTATTTTTTGTACTTTTTTCTCGTATTCTTTTAAAGCTGATATATTTGTGCCTACAAACTCAACTTGGTCAAGCTTAGTGTTATAGGAGCTCGCGTTCCATAATATGTATACCCATTTTCCATTGTTTTCTATCAAGGGCATGTCAAGCTGTTCGTTATTTGCTGATGAGTTAATGATTTTCTCATAAAAGACGTTAAATACGGTGTAATATGTTTCGGGGATAATATTATATATAGAGCCTTTTTTAATTTCCGTTTCTTTTAAATTTATAATTTTTTTGAAGTTTTCGTTATAGCTTATTATTCCTCCGCTTTTGTTTATTTTAAAGGTTATAATATTTGAGCTGTTTATTATAAAATCGTTTTTTTTCTTTTCATTTATTAAGCTAACCGTTAATTTTGATGAGTATACAGCGGTTAAACTTACAATTAATATTATTATAAGTATTGCTGCTATTATAAAAATATTCAAGTCATAAATTTCTCTGTATAAAATATCTTCAGGAATAACAGAGGCAAGTATCCAGTCATTGTTTTTAAATGGAATGAAGAAGGCCTGTGTTTTTTCTTTGTTATATGTAAATTTCTCTTTTCCTGATAAAGTCCCGACCGCTTTATTTTGTATGGATTTTATAAAAATAAGTTCGGGATTTGTTTCTGAGATGTTTCCTGTGTTTGTAATATTATTGGTTAAAAAGTCGGTATTTCCAGCCACTATTTTTTTATCTGACGTTGTTATAAACGAAAGTGTTCTGTCATCAAAATTTATATTTTTGAGATTATTTGTCAATTCTTTTGTATCGAAAAAGATAATAAGTATTTTTTCTATTTCCCCTGTTGAGTTTCTTATGGGGGAAGCGATAGCTATACCTAATTTTTTGCTGTTATAGTCATATATCGGACCACTTAGTGTAGTTTTTCCCATACAGGCGTCTTTAAAATATTTATACTCTCCCATATTTATAATATTGTTTTCTTCCAAAAACGGAGTCCCGTCGGTATTAAAAATAAATACCCCCTGAAAAAATAACGAGTCTTTTACAGACTCAAGGATTTTATTATAGTTAATTTCAGAACTTTTATATTTTAAATTTATATTTGATATTGTTTTTACCTCGTTTAGTTTTGTATTTAAACTGTTTTCTATATTACGTGTTATTGAGTTTAATTTATCAAAGGCGTTATGGTCGATAACTTCTATAAGCTTCAAATAAATACATTTATAATAAACAAAATAGGAAATAACAGAGAAAATTATTATTATAATAAATTTGAAATATTTTCTGTTTAGTATATTCAAGCTTACGCACCTCCGTCAATACGCCAGGAAACTTTTATCTTTTATATTCATATGTAATGTTACCAAAAGATATAGTATATTTTGTTACAATATGAATTTTAGCGAGGAAAATATAATTATATTTTATCAAATTACATTATATTTTACAAGTTATTTATATAGAATGTCCCAATAAAATTATTGAGGAGTTTTCCCAATACGCATTAAATTTAATCTTGACAATTCCTTAATATAATTATACCATATAATTAAAGAGATGTAAGAAATTCAGGGGGATTTTAACTAATGTTTAAAAGTTTAAGAAGTATTTACTGGTTTGTTAGTTTTATTGTATCGATAGGATTTAGCTCAATTAAGCTATTTAAGGCTAAAATTCTTGAAAAGCGGGGCAAGTATGCCGAGCTTGACAAATATGCCTTTGACGTAACCACAAAATGGGCAAAAAGAAGGATGAAAGAAAGCGGGGCCAATATAGTTGTACATAATCAGGAGAAGATACCTAAGGATAGTCCTGTTTTATTTATGAGTAATCATCAGGGAAATTTTGATATAGCTATATTTATGGCGTCTATTGAGAAAAACACAGGGTTTGTGGCTAAGATTGAGATGGAAAAGGCCATTATTGTAAGAGGCTGGATGAAATACATTCATTGTATATTTATGGACAGAAGCGATATAAAACAATCTCTAAGAATAATTTTACAGGGAATAGAAGTGCTGAAGCAGGGACATTCTCTTGTTGTTTTTCCTGAGGGAACAAGAAGTCAATGTGATGAAATGCGTCAGTTTAAACACGGAAGCTTTAAACTCGCCACAAAATCAAAAGTTCCTATTGTTCCTGTTACTCTTGACGGTTCTTATAAGCTTATGGAACAGCACGGCGGTACGATAACTCCCGCGAGAGTTGACGTATATGTACACGATCCAATTCCAACAGCGGGGCTTAGCAAGGAAGAAATAAATGATTTGCCTAACAGGGTTATGGATATAATAGCCACGAAGCTTCCTCAGAACAGAAAAAAGGAAGCTGATGAGTAAGGCGATATTTTTTAGTTTCAAATTTATTGAAATTTATATTGATTTAAACACAAAAAAGTATTGATAAGTTACTATCAATACTTTTTTGTGTTTAAGGTATTTTAAAAAAATTTTTACGCTTTAATGGCTATGACAGATATTAAGAAAAAAAGGAAAAGATATTAGATTATTTTTATTAGGTTTACAATAGCTGAACTATTTGCAATTCACTCTCTTTTCCCAGATCAATATACCGGTTCTCAACCTTAACCATGGGTCTTGACGGTCTTGTTTTATTAGCAAAAACAATAGTTCCTACTTTTCCGTTTGACAATCTTACGTTATATCCCACATAGGTATCGGAAATGCCGGAAAGAAAAGCCAGAAGATACTCTGTGTCGAATTTTTGGAAGCCATCTCTTTCAAAAAGACGTATAACGTCAAATGGGCAGGCTTTTATCCGATTATTTTCCCTTTTTCCTGTGAGCTCGTCAAAAATATCAGCTATCGCCACAAGTCTGGCGAGTTTTGGAATCTCAAGTCCTCTTTGAGCCATTGGATAGCCTGTTCCGTCGTATCTCTCATGATGGCTAAGAGCGACCTGGGCGATTGACTCGCCTACTTTGTCTTTTAAAATATTATAACCGTAAATAGCGTGTTTTCTCAAAAATTTTTTATCCTCTGACGAAGGTTTAGAGGTATTTAAAACCTCATAAGGAATTTTTAATTTGCCTATATCGTGAAGAATAGCAGCCGCCATAACTTCCTCAATCTCAGACTTGGGCATTCTTGCCCATTTAGCTATGACAGCGCTCATAAGTGAAACATTTAAAGAATGTTTATATACGTCATCCATTTCATCTTTCATACAGTTAAGCATTTCAAAAATTTCCATACCAGTGCAAGCGTTTGACATAACTACGTCAACTTCCGCTATTATTTTATCGAAATCAATTTCTTTATCGGTTCTAACGACTTTATCTAAAGTTTTTTTGACCTCTGTTTTGCTGACTTCAAAGTTTTCCTTGAATTTTTTAAATTCTGTGCTTTTTTTAACTTCCGCGAGGCTTGTAAACTGTCTTTTTATAATTTCGCCATCGTCTTCTGTTTCAATAATAACCGCGGTAACGCCAGCCCTGGAAATTTTACCTATGCTATAGTCATCTAACGCGGTTCCTTTGGGTACTATAGTAGTGCCGGTAATAGAAATAACGTCGGTTGCGGTAATCATACCGATTGTAAGTTTATCTGACCGAACTCTGCTTTTTTTCATTTTGATATATCTCCTCTTGTATAAACAATGATATTACTTTATTAAAGATATGGATAAATTTCTTAAATGGTTAAATACGCTATAATGAAATTAATGTTAAAAAATCTTATATTTATAGACGGTGATTAAATACAACTGTCTAAGTGCCAAGCGGACGCTTTCAGCGACGCATATCATTCGCATGAGCGCGTATTCGCCGGAGGCTCACCATATATTCAGTGATTTTAATTACCAAATAAATAGTTTTATAACTTGATTATATCATTTTTTATATTATTTTTAAAGCATATTTTTTACATAATAAATTTACATAAAATTATTGCTTATTATATCATAATTTAAACACTAAAAACAATAATAAATTTTATTAATTATTGTGAAAATTAATTATAATACTAAAAATGTTTAAATAAATTTCAGTTATCGTGAGAAATAAAACGCCGTTTTCTTATATGAGGCTTAAAAAGCCTTTGAAACATCCGTTTTCCTCGGTTGAGTTTTTGAAGAATTTTTATTTTATTTATAGCCTTACTAACAAAGAAGAACTTCGGTTATATTGGATTTTCATTGGGGTCGGAATTATCATTGTTTTCAGGAATATGTTGTTGTGTCTGAGATGGTTTTAAAAGCTCGTGGAGAACATCTATTTGGTCTGTAAGATTTTTAATTTTTATTACACAAAATATTAACAAACCTATGAGTATAAAAATAAAGAGCGAGGTTAAAAGCGGAAGTTTTGATTTTCTTCTTTTTGTTTTTGGTTCGTGAATTATTATTTTTGATTTCTGCCCTTGATTTTTTCTTTTTGGCGCGTGAGGATACGCTTCGTCGGGATATATATTTTTATTTTCACTCAAAGGAACTCGTTTTTTCTTTTTTATGGTTTGATTTCTGCCGCCTCGTCTTCTTGGGCTGTATCTAAGCACATCCTCATACCCGATGTCTCTTTGCGGGATATTTTTATCTTTAAGAGGAGGAAGATTACGAGTGAGAGGTTCTTCTTTTTCTCTTTTGGAAGCTGTTAAATCCTTTATAAATATATTATACTCCATTTCATCAGGGGCTTCTTTTTTTTCGCTTCTTTTCTCGGCAATCGGATGTTTAGCTTTTTTAGGACTTTTATCTAAGTTTTTAGAGGGGGGAACCTCAACACTACCGTTTTCCAAAGCTTCCTGCTCTTTTCTCTTTTTGTCGAGAAAGTCTTCGGTCTCGCCTAATTCCATATGTCTTTTGGGTTTTATTTTTATTGGTTTTCTCTTTTTTTTCTTTTTTGGTTCGTAGCCGTATTGGTCGAAGTCATCGTCGAAGCTGTCGTATTCATAATATTCGTTTTTATTCTCTAAAGCCTTTTTTTTAATTGGAGGAGCTATACGCTCATCATTATACGTGCTTTTGTCTTTTTCGACGTAGCTTTCTGAAGAAATATCAAAAAATTCATCGTCTTTATCATATTCAGAGGGGAAATCACTGTAATTATTATCATAACTGTTATTTATGTCATAATCATAGTTTATTTTATTATCGTCGTTTGTCAGTAGATTTTCTTTTGAGAAGTTACTGAAAGTATCACCAAAATAAAAGCCTCCGCTGTTTTTAGAGTCTTCGGGATTATGTGAGTTTTCGGAATCATAATTAAAGTTGTCGTAATATTCTAAATTACGAGAGGTTTTTGTATAATATGAATCCTCATCGTCTTTTACATATTCGTCGAAAAGCTGTCCGATAACTTTTTTTGTGAGAGCATCATTATAAAAACTTAACGTGTTCTCTAAATCCTGTTTTACTGCCGCTTTACCTTTTGCTTTATTTGCTTCTTTCAAATCCGTTACCTCCGAGACTGACGTCAAAGCTTAAAAATTATCGCGGAATTAGTCAGCGCTTTTTAAATCAGCGGGTATTTAATTTATATTATGTTTTCCACGGTGTTTTCTCAAATATTTTTTAATTTATATATTAATTCTATAATTTTAATCGAAAAAAGTCAACGGTTATAGAAATTTTTAAAAAATTAGATTTTTTTTGAAACTTCACAGCAATTATGTAGTTTTCAAAGAAGTCTTATTGTTAATATTTATTTAAGAAATAATAATGGACTCAAATTGGTTTTACTTATAAAAATTTTTAGGCATCATGTTCAGAAGAGAACTGATTAATTATAAAAAATTTTAAATAAATTGATAAAAATTATTGATAAATACAACAATATCCTCTTTACAATTTCTAATATATTATTTATACTAATATTGTAGGATAGTTACAGGAAGAATAAGGTATCAAGATAATATCGTGGTATAGTTTATAAAGGACGTGAGTATATGAAAATAGAAAGAATCAGTGAAAACCAAATAAAGGTTTTTTTAAATCAGTCTGATTTAAGAGAAAGAAATATAAAACTTACGGAGCTTGCGTACGGGTCTGAGAAAACACAGGCTCTTTTCAGGGAAATGATGGAAAAGGCTGTTGAAACATGTGGTTTTGAGGTTGAGGATTCTCCCCTTATGATTGAGGCTGCCCCTATCGCTTCTGACGGGATTGTTATTATTGTATCAAAAGTTTTGGATGAGAGCCGTATGGACAACAAATTTACTCTTATGCCACCCAGCAAGGAGGAGCGCAAATTTAAAAGAAGCGGTATCAAAAAAGAGTTTTTCGGCGAGGAGTATGGGATACGTGGAGACGACGACTCAAATATAATAATTTATTCTTTTGATAAAATTGACGATATTTCAGCCGCCGCTCACAAAGCGAATAAGTTTTTCTCAGGAACGAATATTTTATATAGGTATAACGACAAATATTTTCTTGTTATTCAAAATGACAATGGAGAGGATGCTGTGGAAACAGATTCTCTTGATTTGATTTTTTCGGAGTATGGTGATAAACATACGTCTAATGTTATATCAAAATATTTTTTAGCCGAACATGGAGAGATTATTATTAAAGAAAACGTTATAAATATTTTCGCGTCGTATATGTAGCGGCGACAGATTTTAGTATTGCGGCAATAGAGGAGTAAAGTAAATAAAAATTTGTTCAAGTTTTACAAATATTTATTTATTGGAATTTTATTGTTGATTTTTATTTGGCCATGTGTTAAAATATCATTTGTTATGTTGTTTAGACGAGAGATGCCAAAATGTATCTCACACAATTAAAGAAAGAGGTGTAAGTAATGAAAGAAGGTATCCATCCGGAATACTTCCAGGCTAAAGTAAAATGTAACTGCGGAAATGAGTTTGTTATGGGTTCAACAAAAGAGGAAATCAGAGTTGAGGTTTGCTCAAAATGTCATCCTTTTTACACGGGAAGCCAGAAGCTTTTACTTGACGTCGGCGGTCGTGTTGATAAATTCAATAAAAAATATGGCAGAAAATAATGTTTTTAGGCTGCCTTTTGGCGGCCTTAATTGCTATTGTGAATGTTACGAACAATGTCAAGCGGTGTTTTAACTGTTGTAAGGCTTATGTGTTCGTTTTCAACAGACCCTATGCCTTAGGTATGGGGTTTTATTTTTTATACAGAGGTAAAGCGTGGGTTTACTAATAGTTTTTTAAGGGGCAATATTCCTATTTAGGAAATTGTACTTTTACAGGGTGTAACCCGTCTAAAATAATAAAGTACGCTGTAGTGTAAAATTATTTCAGCCTGTATCTTTCATAGAGCGGGACCGGAGGTGTTTTTAATGAGAATTGGTTTTATCGGAGCGGGTAAGGTAGGCTGTTCTTTGGGAAAATATCTCAAAGAAAACGGATATACAGTTTCAGGGTATTTAAGCAGAAATTATGAAAACTCCAAATTCGCTTCCGAATTTACTGAATCGGTTTGTTTTGGTGATTTATATTCGCTTGCGGAAAAATCCGACATTATTTTTATTACTGTGCGAGATGGCGAGATTTTAGGAGTATGGAAAGAGCTTTCCCTAATGAACATTAAAGGAAAGATTATTTGTCATTGCAGTGGCGCGCTTTCCTGCGATATATTTACGGATGCCATTAATAAAGGTGTTTTTGTATGCTCGGCTCATCCTATTCTCGCTGTTTCCGACAAGTATAATGGGTATAAAAATTTTGCCAAAGCTTTTTTTACGCTTGAGGGAGATTCCTACGCTCGCGGAGAGATTAAAAAAATTCTTGAGAGTATGGGAAACAAAGTTAAAATTATCAATTCTGAGAAAAAGGCGCTTTATCATATTTCATGCGTGTTTCAAAGTAATTTGATTAACGCCCTTATTTACAGTGGAATATGCTTTCTCAAAGAATGCGGATTTAACGAGGAGGAAGCGTATTTCGCGGTTAAACCTCTTGTTATGGGAAATATAAAAAGTGTTTTTGAGAAAGGCGTTATAAACGCTTTGACCGGGCCTGTGGAGCGGAACGATACAGATACTGTCATAAAGCATATGGGAGTTTTAAAAGATATGGACAAGGCGGCCTATAAGATTTTATCAAATAAGCTCTCTGATATAGCGTCTTTAAAAAATCCCGATATTTCTTACGATGAATTAAAAAAAGTTTTGGAGGTTTTATAAATGAAAAATACTGTTGTCACACTTTCCCAGGCAAAGAAAAAAGGTGAAAAGATCTCAATGCTTACAGCATATGACTATTCTACCGCTAAACTTATTGACGAGGCGGGAATTAACGCCATTTTAGTGGGGGATTCTTTAGGAAATGTATGTCTTGGATATGAGAATACTCTTTCCGTTACTATGGAGGATATGATTCATCATACAGCCGCCGTGTCAAGAGGGTGTGAGAACGCTCTGATTGTGAGTGATTTACCTTTTATGTCTTATCAGGCTTCCGTTTATGACGCTGTGAAAAACGCCGGAAGGCTTGTTAAAGAGGGACGCGCTCACGCTGTTAAACTTGAGGGAGGCAAAGATTTCGTGCCTCATATTGAGGCTATTGTCAAAGCGTCTATTCCCGTTATGGCTCATATAGGGCTCACTCCACAGTCTGTAAACGCTTTAGGAGGGTTTAAGGTTCAGGGAAAATCACTTGAGGCGGCGAGAAAGCTTATTGACGACGCTTTAGCGCTTGAGGAGGCCGGAGCTTTCGCTGTTTTAATGGAATGTGTTCCCGCGAGGCTTGCTCAGATTATTACGGATAAACTTTCCGTTCCGACTATCGGCATAGGAGCGGGCGCCGGATGCGACGGTCAAGTGCTTGTTTATCAGGATATGCTAGCTATGTATTCCGGATTTCTTCCTAAGTTTGTTAAAAAATACGCTGACATTGGAGATATTATGAAAGAAGCTTTTAAGTCTTATAAAGATGAGGTCTCAAAAGGTATTTTTCCGGGAGAGGAAAATATGTTTTCTATTGACGATGAGGTTATTCAGAAATTATATTAGAGCGTGTTTGAAAAATGAAAGAAGCGCGAAAAATTATAAAAGATGGATTTAAGCGTTTTCGCTTGTTTTTTACGATTTTTTTGGTATTTTTGTTTTGGGAAAATAAAAAATGAGTTTTTATGCGCTTTTAATAATTTAGAGTGAGTTTTCGTACTCGCTCTGAATTAATCTGGTGATAAAAATTTAAACGGGGTTTAGCTTTATATTGATTTTACGGAGGATGTTTAGGTATGAAAATTATTAAAACCGTGGAAGACGTAAGAAAAATCGTTAGAGAGTGGAAAAAAGAAGGATTATCAATCGGTTTGGTTCCTACAATGGGATATTTGCATGAGGGACATCAAAGTCTTATAAAAAAGGCGAGAGAGGGGAATGACAGGGTTGTCGTAAGTGTTTTCGTTAATCCCAAGCAGTTTGGGGAGAATGAGGATTTTGACAGTTATCCGAGAGATATTGAGAGAGACTCGAAAATATGTGAGGAAGCAGGTGTGGATGTTATTTTTAATCCGGAAATCGCCGAAATGTACGATAAGTTTTTTTCTTCTTTTGTAAATATGGACACTCTTCCAAACGGTCTTTGCGGAAAAAGCAGGCCTATCCATTTTAAAGGAGTTTGTACGGTGGTTTGCAAGCTTTTTAATATCGTATGCCCAGACAGAGCTTATTTTGGACAAAAAGACGCTCAGCAACTCGCTATTATAAAAAGAATGGTTTCTGATTTAAATTTTGATATTCAAATTATCGGATGTCCTATTGTACGAGAGGAAGATGGTCTCGCTAAAAGCTCGAGAAATACTTACCTTAACGATGAGGAAAGAAGCGCTGCCGTTGTTTTGTCGCGCTCTTTGAAAATTGGGAAAGAGCTTATTGAGAACGGGGAAAAAAACGCTGAGAAAGTTATTTCCGCTATTAAAAGCGAGATAAACAAGGAAAAGCTGGCGAAAATCGATTATGTTGAGATTGTGGATATGAACAGATTGCGAGGCGTTGATAATATAGATGGACCTATTCTTGCCGCTATCGCTGTTTATATCGGAAAAACAAGGCTTATTGATAATTTTATTATATAAAATGGTTTAAGTTTTTTAATGTTATTTATCGGAGGTGATTTTATGACGCTTAATATGCTCAAAGGAAAAATTCACAGGGTTAAAGTTACACAGGCGGAGCTTGATTATGTCGGAAGTGTAACTGTTGATGAGGATTTGCTTGACGCCGCGGGGATTCTTGAATATGAGCAGGTTCATATCGTTGATATAAATAACGGGCAGAGGTTTGAGACTTATACTATTAAAGGAGAGAGAGGATCAGGTATAATTTGTCTTAACGGGGCGGCGGCGAGACTTGTTCAGAAAGGCGACCTTATTATTATTATGAGTTACGCCCAGATGACGTCTGAGGAGGCCAAAGACCATAAGCCTAAAGTTGTTTTTGCCGATGAGAATAATAAAATTTTGAAAGTCAGCTGTTATGAGCGGCATGGAAAACTTGTGTAAATTTATTGTAATGGAAATAAGTCTCCGAATATAAATAAGTATGGAGACTTATTTTTTATATTCGGAGGTATCAAAATAAAATTTGTACTCAAAGATTATAAGCAGGTAGTTAAAGAGAGTAAGCTCTTATTTTAAGAGTATAAGCTGACAGAGTGACAATAATAGACGAGCTGGCGATTTCAGACAGGTTTAAGACTGATAAAATTTATTTTCAGAGTCATATTTGCCGCTGTCGTATCATTTTTTTAACACTAAAACGTAATCCTTTCAATAAGAAATTTTAAATTTTAAACGGAAATATTTAACCAATATCTATATTATAGATTGAAAATGTAAATTAATGAAATTTTTATAATACAACAATTTTACATAGATTTGCTCATAAAATATTTTTTATAAAATTTTTTTATTAAAGGAAATTGATGTAATTATTAAAAATGTTAATTAATATTGATTTTTAATTGTAAAATATTGTATTGTTTAGTGGATTTATAGAATATTATTTTATATTTTAGGGTGTTTTGGAAAAATCTTTTTTGGAAAATATTATTAATTTTATTGACATAAAGCAAATTTTATGTTAGTTTAGAAGAGTAACTTTTATTTTTTTTATTTTTTAGGAGGATTTTTTTCATGAAAAAAGGTACAGTAAAATGGTTTAACGCAGAGAAAGGTTTTGGATTTATTTCTGTTGAGGGTGAGGACGACGTATTTGTACATTTCTCAGCTATCAACTCAGAAGGATACAAAACTCTTGAGGAAGGGCAGCAGGTTGAGTTTGAGGTTGTTCAAGGAGCTAAAGGTCCTCAGGCCGCGAATGTGTCTCGCTTATAATCTATCGAATCTATAATTTAATGCGAAGCATTTTTTATATATAAAATCGGTTATAGAGCAAAATAAAAAAGGTATTTGTTTTTTAAACAAATACCTTTTTTATTTATGTGAAACGCCTATAAAAATCTTGTAAGATTTTTATAGGCATAACATTTAAATTTATTGTGTTAGAGAGTATCTGAAAACTAAAATACGCGCGAAAAATTATAAGAAATAAACCGAAACAGAAAGGCTTTTCTGTTTAATTGAACCGTTTTCGTTTATTTTTTAATAATTTTTTGGATATTTCGCATATATAACTGATAGCTTATGATAGTTTTCATATACGCCCTACACGGTTTTTCAAGGAACAAATTCCATATCTCCGAAAGGATACCATCTGAATATAACTTCCGCCTCGATATCGGATTTTTTTATTGCCCCAAAGAAACGGCTGTCGGTGCTTTTATCACGATTGTCACCAAGTACGTAATATTCGTCATCTTTTAAAATTAAATCAACGCTTCCATCAGTTGAAATGGGATTTTTAATATATGGCTCGATTAACGCCAAATCATTTATATAAACTTGCTTATCTTTTATAACTATATGGTCTCCCGGTTTTCCAATTACCCGTTTAACTATTATTTCCTCATTTCCATTATAATTGATTTTACACAAAATCACGTCGTTGTAGTCAATAAGATTTAGGTAGGCGCAAAGTCTTGAGACAAAAACACGGTCGCCTGTCTCAAAACTGTTTTCCATTGACGACCCCTCTATTAGAAAAGGCCATGCCAAAAAATAAAGTATTACCGCTATTATTATCGCCTCTACAAAAGCGGACAGCCATTCTCTTAATTTTGATTTTTCCATTTGAAATTTTTACTCCTTCTGTAACTCAACATTATATGTCGCGCCCTGTTCGGATATATATATTGAATCTATTGTTATATCCTTATAACCGTCTTTTTTTAAGGTGATTGAGTGCTGTCCCTGCACAAGGTCGCAAGAGTAAGGAGTCATTCCGACGGAAGCGCCGTTTATCATAAGATTGGCTCCGGAGGGATTTGAGTTTACTGTAAGCGTACCCATTTTCACTTCTTTTGTAAGATTCGGTTTTATTATTTTTTCAGGGGAATCGACGGTAAAACGACTAGTATAAGTTATATAGCCGTATTTTACGATTTCTACTGTATATGAGCCGTATTCCAACTCAAGGGGCTCTCTTGAGAGCTCAAGGTTTCCGTTTATATACAGAGCATAGTCGTCTACGTTTGGTCTTATTGTCACTTTTCCAGCTTTTATTGGAACCTCGTTAAGGTCTAAACTTACTTTCTCATTTATGGCGAGGGTTATTTCTTTTGTAAAGGATTCTATATTTGTGCCCTTTACAACGATTTTATGAACTCCCTCGTTTAATTTTACGGTATCTATATCGTTTAGCTTTTTATATATATTCGTGTCTATCTCTATTATTCCGTTTTTGATTTTATTGTTTTTTATAACGGTTATTTCACCATGGCCTTTATCAAGAGTTACAGCCCATATAACGTCGCCGTGTCCTGATATTGTAATCGTGTCTATGGAAGGGTCTATAAATTCGGGATCAAAGTCCTCATTTTTATATATAAATTTTGTCATTTCGGAGTAATTATATGTTTTCATACCGTTTGATATTGTTTTATTTACTTTATCAAATTTAAAGCCGCTTTTTAAGGTCTCACTGAAAGCCTCGTCAGATTTGTTTACGGAGATTAAAACGTTTTCTTTATCATAAACGAAGTCCACAAGGTCGCCTTCCCTGAGTTCGTCAAAAAGGATACCCTTACCGTATTTGTCAAAAATTTGGGTGCCTCCCGTTACCGTATAGTCGGCGTTTTCCTCGAAAGATATATTATATATGGTTAAGGTTTTAAATGAATCGCTCTTCGAGCGTATTACACCTAAGTATTCGTTTCCCGAAACGGAAACATCGCTGTTTTTTTCTTTACCGTAAGTCTCATAGTCTTTTGTGGTCGGTTCTAAATAAAAATCAGTGTTTTTTTTAACGCCGTTTTCACCGCCTAAAATGTTTTTCATCAAAATCAAAAGAATTATAAAAGCGAGTACACCGCTTATTATGGCTATCGTCATATATGCGGGATATTTTGACTTTTGAGGGGGAAGCTTTTTAGGAGTTTTTTTAACGGAGTTTTTTTTAATTCCAAAATCCTCGAAAGACTCAAAATTGTCGGAATTTTCAGGAGATTTTTCAGGCGTGTAGAAAACACCCTCTTTCTCATAATTTATTTTATTTTTTTTGTTATAATTATTACTCATATTATTAAACCTCTTTGAAAAGTAAGTTATTTTATGTTTGTTATTTTTTGGAAAATATATTTTGTCATACTTATAATAAAACGAGCTTATATTTGAAAGTGTATGGAATTTTTTTAAATTTTACTCCTAATTTGATAAAAACTTTTAAAAATTAATTATTAAGAATTTTTACGGCGATTCCATGGGTTGTTTTAAAACTGAAAATACACAAAGAATCATAAAAAGTAAAATAAATTTGCGTCATGGCTGTTTTACTTTTTCATAATTTTTTGAATGTGTTTTGCTTTACAAGAGGCAAAAACGGTTCTTTACGGTTAAAGAATATGCGGGTTTAACAATACGCGCAGAGTTTTAAGACAGCCTCTAAATAGATTAATGGAATTTACTGGAGGCTAATTTTAGAAAGACATATAAAAGCTTAAATTGTATTTTCTTAAATATATTTTATACATAACAAAGAAAAAAAACAAGTATTTTTGAAAGATTTTAAAAAATGTTGTAAAAATTTTTGATAATATCTTGACAAAAAATTAATACTGCTATAACCTTTTAAGTGGCAGAGTTTTTTTAGGAAACGCTGATTAAAAGTTAGGAAGACATAATTAATTCGCTGAAACGATTTTTATATGAGCTGGTATATCAGCCTACGCTTTAATATTGGTTACAATTATAGTAACTTGTTTATTTTCAAGTTTATTGACTATAAAAAGGTTTAACAAATACATAGTTATTTCAATAAAAATCATAAAAGACTGATTAATCAGTGTTTTCTTTGGAAAATAACTTTTTGATTTTGAATTAATCGGCGGATTCCTTATATATAAAAAAGAGCTACCGCATATTTTTTATAAGGGAGGTACATATATGTACAAAATAGTAAGTAAAAGAACTCTTACGGATAATATATTTCTTATGGATATAGAAGCTCCGAGAGTCGCGAAATCAGCTCTTCCCGGACAGTTTGTTATTGTTAAAAACACAGACCGAGGTGAGAGAATTCCTTTAACAGTCGCTGATTTTGACAGGGATAAGGGAACAGTTACCATTGTTTTTCAAACCGTAGGAAAAAGCACTCTTGAACTAGCTACATATAACGAGGGAGATTATGTATGTGATTTTGTCGGTCCGTTAGGCCGACCAAGCGATTTGGTTGACGAAAGCGTTGAGGACCTTAAAAAGAAAAGCGTTATTTTTATCGCAGGAGGAGTAGGAGCGGCTCCTGTTTATCCTCAGGTAAAGTGGCTTCATGAGAAAGGCGTAGACGCTGACGTAATTGTCGGAAGCCGTACAAAGGATTTATTGATTATGGAGGATGAGATGAGGGCTGTGGCCGGAAATCTCTATATATCGACAGACGACGGCTCTTATGGATTTAACGGACGAGTTACCGATTGTCTTAAAGACCTTGTGGAGAATAAGGGCAAAAAATATGACCACGCCGTTGTTATAGGGCCTATGATTATGATGAAATTCGCGGCGGCTATGACTAAAGAGCTTAATATACCAACTATTGTGAGCCTTAATCCTATTATGGTTGACGGTACGGGTATGTGCGGGGCATGCCGTGTTACTGTGGGTGATGAGGTTAAATTCGCCTGTGTGGACGGACCGGAGTTCGACGGGCATCTTATAAATTATGACGAGGCTATGCGCCGTCAGGCTATGTATAAAACTGAAGAGGGCAGAGCTAAACTTAAATTTGAAGAAGGAGATACTCACAGCCATGGCGGCTGTGGCTGCGGAGGTGACAAATAATGGGTGATGTTTTAAAAAGAGTTCCCGTAAGGGAACAGGACGCTAAGGCAAGAGCCACTAATTTTGACGAGGTTTGTCTTGGATATAATGAAAACGAGGCTGTTGAGGAGGCTAACAGATGCCTTGGCTGTAAAAACGCAAAATGTATTACGGGATGTCCCGTTTCTATCGATATTCCGGGATTTATATCTAAGGTTAAAGAATCTGATTTTAAGGGAGCCGCGGAGGTTATCGCTTGTTACAGCGCTTTACCCGCCGTATGCGGGCGAGTGTGTCCTCAGGAAAATCAATGTGAGGGCGTTTGTATAAGAGGAATTAAGGGAGATCCTGTTTCTATCGGTAAGCTTGAGAGATTTGTCGCCGACTGGGCGAGTGAGAATAAAATCGATTTAAGCAAGACGGAGCCTAAAAACGGCAAAAGAGTAGCTGTTATAGGAGCAGGACCCGCTGGTCTTACATGCGCGGGGGATTTGGCGAAAAAAGGGTATGACGTAACTATTTTTGAGGCTCTTCATAAAGCGGGAGGAGTTTTGGAATACGGTATTCCCGAATTTAGGCTTCCTAAGGAAAAAGTTGTTAAAAACGAGGTTGAGAATATTAAAAAGCTTGGCGTTAAAATTGAGACAAACGTTATTATCGGCAGAACTATTACGATAGATCAACTTTTTGACGACGAGAAATTTGACGCTGTGTTTATTGGCTCGGGAGCGGGTCTTCCTAAGTTTATGGGAATACCAGGAGAAAACGCGAACGGGGTTTTATCGGCTAATGAGTTTCTTACCCGCGTGAATCTTATGAAAGCTTATACGGAGGAATATGACACACCTGTTAAAATCGGCAAGAAGGTAGCTGTCGTAGGCGGTGGAAATGTGGCTATGGACGCCGCCAGAACAGCTTTAAGATTGGGTTCTGAGAGCCATATAGTATACAGAAGAGGTACGGAACAGCTTCCCGCGAGAGTCGAGGAAGTTCACCACGCTATGGAAGAGGGAGTTATTTTTGATACTCTCACAAATCCTACGGAAATTCTTGTTGATGAAAATGGCTGGGTTTCAGGTATGAAGTGTGTTAAAATGGAATTAGGCGAGCCTGACGAGTCAGGAAGAAGAAGTCCTGTCGTAATCGAGGGTTCGGAGTTTACTATGGATGTGGATACGGTTATAATGAGTCTTGGCACCTCACCGAATCCTTTGATTTCGTCAACGACGAAGGGTCTGGACGTAAACAAGAGGAGGTGTATTGTCGCTGAGGAGGAAACAGGCCTTACTTCAAGAGAGGCTGTATACGCCGGAGGAGACGCTGTTACAGGAGCGGCAACTGTTATTCTCGCTATGGGTGCGGGTAAAAAAGCGGCTAAAGCTATTGATGAGTATTTACAGAGTATTTAATAGTGAATATTACTTATTTCCCCAATGAAAATTTAAAACAATAAATTTTTATAAATACTTTAACGGAATCTTAACGATGTTTAATATGAAAAAAGGATGCGAGAGATAAATCAAAAAAAGAAAGAGGCTATGAGTAAATAGTCTCTTTCTTTTTTTGATTTATCCCTCGCATATAACAAAAAAAATAGAAGAAGATTTGTTTATGGCAATTTGTAAAATTTTTATAGTAAAGAGATAAGAGAATTTAATGACTATATATATCAGCTTATTAAAGCTAACTTGATTATTCTTTTATTGTTTAGCTATAATTTGGTGAATTTTGTATGTCATTTTATTTGAGAAAAATTTAATTTTATGTTATAATTAAAAAAGAAACGAAATCTTAATGGGGAATAAGGTTTTACTGAACACGAAAATTATGTGCTTTTTATGAAAGTTGGTGTAAATTATGGATAATTCTTTGGGAAGGATTATGTCTGAACTGAATTTATCTACGTTAAGTATCCCAAGTTTTAGAATTACGGATATAATTGATATTTTGCTTGTAGCTCTTTTAATATATGTCGTTATGATATGGATTAAGGAAACGAGAGCGTGGTCTCTGTTTAAAGGTATTGTCGTTATTTTTATCATCAGTATATTTTCTTATCAACTTCATTTTTATACGGTATCATGGATTATAGAAAAAACTCTCTCTGTAGGAATTATAGCTCTTATTGTTCTTTTTCAGCCCGAATTCAGAAAAGGCCTTGAGCAAATAGGAAAAGGAAATATTGTCACAAATATTTTTAATAATGACGAGGAGGGAAAAATACTTCAAAAGACGGTTAAGGAAGTTGTTACGGCGGCCTATAAAATGGCGAAAGTCAGAACGGGAGCTTTAATTCTTCTTGAGCAGGACGTTCCCTTGGGAGACCTTGAGATGACAGGGATTCCTATTGACGCTATTGTCTCAAGCCAGCTTCTTATAAACATATTTGAGAATAAAACCCCTTTGCATGACGGCGCCGTTATTATAAGAAACAACAGAGTCGCGGCCGCCACTTGTATATTGCCGCTGACCCAGACGGAAATAGGGCTTGATTTAGGTACGAGGCACAGAGCGGCTGTAGGCGCGAGCGAAGAGTCGGACGCTTATATCATAGTGGTTTCGGAGGAGACGGGCGGCGTTTCGGTGGCTCACGGGGGAAAGCTATACAGGGGGCTGTCTGAGTCAGAAGTTACAAAGATGATTTCAAAGGGTGTTAAACCAACCCATAAGGGAATAAAATTGTGGAAAGGACGAAAAAACAATGCTAAGAAAAATAAGTGAAAAGCTTATAAAGTACGTAAGCAAAAATTTTGGCTGGAAATTGTTTTCTGTCGTTTGCGCGGTTGTTCTATGGTTTATAGTCATGAATATTATCAATCCTACGGAGATGCAGACGTTCAGTGTGAATGTAACGTTTCTTAACGAGGATAAACTTACTGAGAGAGGTTTCGCGGTAATAAACAAGGAGGAAATAGAGAACACAAGAATAGATATAAAAGTTAAATCTACAAGAACGGCTCTTGACGAACTGAGTAAAAACAAAAAAGAGATTACGGCGACGGTCGATTTAAAACAATTCGCCATGCTTTACGCCGACGACTTGAACGAACCTTTTAAAGTCGCCGTTACGCCGGTTATTCCAACAAGTTATGTCTATACTTATGAACTTGTTAATTTTATACCGGCGGAAATTTCAGTTAAACTTGATAATGTGGTCGAGGTTGAGAAAGAAGTCAAGGTTGATTCTGAGGGCGAACTCTCAAACGGGTATCTCGCCGGGGAAACTGTTGTTATGCCTCCTGTTGTTAAAGTTAAGGGAGCGTCATCAATAATAGATAAAATAGACTCGGTTAAAGTATTTCTTGATTTTTCCGATGTTTCAGAAGGATTTCAGGAAAAATTCAAACCAATCGCTTTTGACCAGAACGGCAATGAGCTAAACTCGCTTCTTATCGACCCTGAAACAGTTCAGGTTAGTATAGGTATTTATAAATATGGTAAAATACCGGTTGAGCGGCCGACGGTAGAGGGCAGCCCTGGAGAGGGATTTGAAATCTCAAAAATTGAGTGGGAGCCAAAATATATAGAGGTTGTCGGTGAGGAAGCTGAGATTTCAAAGGTGGGAGCTATTAAACCCATTGTAAAAATTGACGGTGATAGCGAAAATCAGATTGTAAAAACTTTTGACGTGAACGCTCACATAGCTAAAAATAAATTGAGTATAAAATCAGGCGCTAAGAAAGAAGTGACAGTAACTATTGACCTCGCTCAAACATATGAAAAGGAAATTCCCGTAAGAGACGGAGATATTTCTTTTGAGGGAGCGGATGGGGACAAAGAGGTCTATTTGGCGAGTGATGTGAAAATAAAAGTTAAAGGAGTCAAAGAAATTATAGACAATCTTAATGAGAGCGATATAAAGGGAAAAATTAACGTCGCCGGTCTTTCAGAAGGAGAACATTCCTCGCTTAAAGTTGAGTTTGAACTTCCCGATGGTGTTGAGCTTTCCGAGGCGGTTTTCGCCGATGTTAAAATAGAACGTGTTCACGACAGGCAGGAAGAATCTCAAACGGAAACCTCTGAGGAGGTCAGAGAAGCCATGCGAAACGAGGCGAGTGAAACAAATATGGAAGAGGCGTCGTAAGTAATTTTTGAGACAGAAATTAATAAGAGATGCCAAAATTGTTCGAAAGTATTAAAAAAGACGTATCCTTGGTAAAATGATAAAATTTTTATTGAATATATTTATATTAAGTGTTATAATGTCGAAAGTGATTGTTTTATTGTTTTTAGGAGGAAAATTTAAATATGGGAAAATTTTTTGGAACAGACGGAGTAAGAGGTGTGGCGAATACGGAGCTTACACCCGAGCTTGTATATGAGTTAGGCAGAGCGGGAGCTTTTGTTCTTACAAAAGAGACTAAAAATATACCAAAAATAATTGTCGGGATGGACACGAGAATATCGGGCGATATGCTTGAGGCGGCTTTAATCGCTGGTATATGCTCGGTAGGAGCTAAAGCGGTTTCCCTTGGTGTGGTTCCAACGCCGGCCGTGGCTCATCTCGTAAGAGAATATAACGCTGACGCGGGAGTGGTTATAAGCGCCTCTCATAATCCCGTGAAGGATAACGGAATAAAGTTTTTTAACAGTAAGGGATTTAAACTTCCTGATGAGACGGAAGCGAGAATTGAGGAGATTATGACAAATTCAGCCGCTGAGATTCCGAGACCCGTGGGAGAGGCGGTAGGTTCTAAGATTGTGGAGTATGACGCTATAGATGACTATATTAAATTTTTAAAAGGTACGACTGACGTTAAATTCACAGGACTTAAAGTCGCTATTGACTGTGCCAACGGAGCTACTTACAAAGCGGCGCCGATCGCTTTACACGAGCTTGGCGCGGAGGTATGCGCCATTCACAGGGAACCTGACGGAACTAATATAAATAAAGACTGCGGTTCTACCCATATGGAAAGCCTTAAAAAATTTGTTATTGAGACAAAATCAGACGTAGGAATAGCTTTTGACGGCGACGGCGATAGATGTCTCGCTATAGATGAGAATGGCGAACTGGTGGACGGCGACCAAATTATGGCTATATGCGGTTCATATCTTAAAGAATTGGGTAAACTTAAAAATAATACGATAGTAGCTACGGTTATGAGTAATCTTGGTCTCTTTATAATGGGAGATCAAAAAGGAATAAATATTGAGAAGACCAAAGTCGGAGACAGATACGTCCTTGAGAGAATGCTTGAGAAAAACGACGTTTTAGGAGGAGAGCAATCGGGACATATTATTTTTCTTGAGCATAATACGACGGGGGACGGAATACTTACGGCGATTCAGCTTTTGAGTATTTTGAAAAAAACGGGTAAAAAACTTTCGGAGCTTAAAAACATTATGGAGATTCTACCGCAGGTTCTTATCAACGCTGCCGTTGACAGAAATAAAAAAGACGATTATTTATCAAATGATACAATTAAAATGGAAATTGAGAAACTTGAAAAGAAATTTGAGGGACAGGGCAGAGTTCTTATACGTCCGTCAGGCACGGAGCCTATAGTTCGGGTTATGCTTGAGGGCAGGAATAAAGAGGAAATAGAGAGAGAGGCGAGAAGGCTCGCCGACCTTATTGAGGAATTACTCAAATAATAGTGAGATTAAAAAAATGTTATAATCGCCTTAAACGTTATGGAAACACCTGAGGATTTAAGGTGTATTTCAGTTTATTATTAATATTTTTTGGGAGGTACTGCCAATGTGCGGTGTTGTTGGTTATATCGGTAAAAATGACGCTGTTCCTGTTCTTATAAACGGGTTATCCAAACTTGAGTACAGAGGGTATGATTCCGCGGGGGTCGCTGTTTATGACTCTAAACAGGACAAAATAAATATTTGCAAAACGAAAGGACGTATTCAAAATCTTCAGGATAAGCTTTACATGTCGCCTTTAAACGGAAAAGTTGGAATAGGCCACACAAGATGGGCCACTCACGGTGTTCCGTCAGACAGAAACGCCCATCCTCATTTCAGTGACGACTCAAAAATCGCTGTGGTTCATAACGGAATTATAGAAAATTATATGTCTCTTAAAGAGGAGCTTGAGGAAAAAGGCTATAAATTCGCCTCGGAAACGGATACGGAAACAGTAGCCCATTTAATTGATTATTATTACAAAAGCGGAATGGATATACTTGACGCTGTGTTTGAGGTTCTTGACAGAATAGAAGGTTCTTACGCTTTAGGAATATTGTGCAAGGATTTTCCCGATCAGCTTATAGCCACGAGAAAGGACAGTCCTCTTGTCGTGGGTCTTGGGGAAGGTGAGAATTTTATCGCTTCGGATATGCCGGCTATACTGAATTATACAAGAGACGTCTATCTTATTGACGATAACCAAGTTGCTGTTCTTACGGCGGATTCGGTTAAAATTCTTGATTTGGATAAAAACGAGGTTAAAAAGGATATTTTTAAAGTTGATTGGGACATTGAGGCGGCTGAAAAAAGCGGATATGACCATTTTATGCTTAAAGAAATTCATGAACAGCCTAAGGTTGTAAGGGATAATTTGAACTCACGCCTTAAAGAAAGCGGTGTTGAGCTCGACAGTATTAAATTAGGCAAAGAAGAGTTAAAAAACATTAACAGAATTTATATTGTAGCCTGCGGTACGGCGTATTACGCTGGTCTTATTGGTAAATATCTTATTGAGAGGGTTGTGAGGATTCCCGTCAACTCGGAGGTCGCTAGTGAGTTTAGATATAAAGACCCTTTAATTGACGACAAAACTTTAATGATTGTCGTTTCCCAGTCTGGAGAGACGGCGGACACCATCGCCGCTATGCGCCTCGCTAAAGAAAAGGGAGCGAGAACTCTCGGCATTGTAAACGCTGTCGGAAGTTCTATAGCGAGAGAATCTGACGACGTGTTATATACTTTAGCCGGTCCTGAAATAGCTGTTGCCTCCACGAAAGCGTTTACCGCCCAGGTAGTGTCAATGTATCTTATTACTTGCCACATCGCCCTTGAGCTTGGTAAAATGTCTTTGGAGGAATTTATAAAAATTAAGGACTGTATGGAAGAGCTTCCTTCTCTTGTGAACAGTATATTGACGAAGGAACCGGCCTTAAAGAGATTTATGCATAAATATATAGGTTCTAAAAACGTGTTTTATATTGGAAGAGGGCTTGATTATATAGTATCGCAGGAGGGTTCTTTAAAACTAAAGGAAATAGCTTATCTTCATAGCGAGCCTTATGCCGCGGGAGAGCTTAAACACGGGCCTATTGCCCTTATTGAGGAGTCTACCCTTGTCATCGGTATTGTTACTCAGGAAGAACTTTTTGACAAAACAGTAAGCAATATAAGGGAGTGTAAGGCCAGAGGCGCTAAAGTTTTGGCTATTGCCATGGATGGGAATAAGGAAATCTCAAAATACGCCGACGATGTATTTTATATACCTCGTACCCATTGGATGCTTACTCCTTTACTCGCTAATATACCGCAGCAGCTTTTCGCTTATTATATGGCTTTGGGACTTGGCAATGATGTGGATAAACCGAGGAATCTCGCTAAAAGCGTTACTGTTGAGTAAATTGTTAACAATAATTATGGTATATGCTGAGATGCGAAAAATTTTAAAAGCGTATCTAATGTTTGAATTTATATATAAAATCTATAAAACAGAGTTATATATTTTGAGCTTAAAGTTCGCTGAGTATATAGGTATTCGGCGAACTCATCCCATCGGGGAGAAAAGATTTTATTGACGTTTTGAGGCTTTGGACATACTTATTTTTCTGCAATTTCTCGATGTAACAGGCGTGAGTTAAATTTTAGGTCTCTTTGACACTTTGTAAAATTACCATGTGTATCTGAAAACTAAAGTACGCGAAAAAATAAAAAATTTAAAGCTTATTTATATTTTTATGGGATTTATATTTATATACGGCGATTGGATATTGCCGTTATGCTACATAGTTTTCAAATACGCTTTATATGGAAATAAAAAATATTATTTCGCGTAATTTTGACATAATTAAAATGGAGAATTGATATTAACTGATTTCAGGTACGTTCTAACGAGTTATTTTTGATAACTTGATAGCAAGACTTTAAAATAATGCTAATATTCTTTATACTAATCTCATTAAAAAGATGTAATTTTTCGTAATTACAGGGGAACAAAAATTATTTTATTTGAGTTTTGGATTTTTTAGCTTATAAAATGTTTTTTTGTTCTTATGACGGATTTATATACTGTTTTAAGAAGAGATTGGTATTATAAGTTCGCGGATGTATTTTATGAATTGTTTTGTTGTTTTGCTTTTTGTTCGTGTATTCATAAATCGGAATTTCCGCAGAACAACGATAGGAGGTTTATAATGAAAACTATTGCCGTTATAGGAACTTTGGAAGAAGAAATTAACAGTATTAAGTCTGAAATGGAAATAATTTCCGCTAAAAATATTGTAGGTCTTGACTTTGTGATGGGAAAGATGTTTGGCAACAATGTTGTTTTGGTAAGGTCGGGTATTGGAAAAGTCAACGCCTCGATTTGTACGCAAATACTTATTGATATGTACGCCGTGGATTATATTATTAACGTCACTACCGCCGGAATACTTGGCGGTGAAATGACAACGGGTGATATTGTTATTTCTGACGATGTGTGTTATCATGATTTTGACGCCTCGTTTTTTGGGGTTTCAAAGGGTGTTATTTATCGTATGGACGAGAGCTTTTTTAAGGCGGATCCCGAACTTATAGCTTTGTCGTCGAAAGCGTCTGAAGACAACGGTTTAAATACGGTTGTCGGAAGAATTGTGACAGGAGATAAGCTTGTATATGAAAGTTCCGAGAAGAGTGACATAAAAAATGAGTTTAAGGCGCTTTGCGTTGATATGGAAAGCGGAGCTGTAGCTCATACCTGTTATTTAAACAAAATACCTTTTGTAATTATTTCTCTTTTGTTTGAGGATTTTTCAGAAAACACTTCAGAAGTTTTTAGCAGTTCAATGATTAATTCTTATACGGAAACCGTGAAAAATGTTATTGATATGATTAAATAATTTATATAACAAATATTCTTTTTAAATTGTGTTTATTGAATTGAATCACTGTGGATTAATCGGTATTTTATTGAGATAAATTTGGAGAGGAATTAAGTTTGTCGATAGTCAGAGGGCGTCTTGCGGCGCCCTATTTTTTAATAGGCCGTGTCTAAGAATGATACTAATCTTTTTTAAATAATGACTTACACTAATCTTATTTAAAAAGATAGATATAATATTAATATAATGTATCCACTTTTTTAAATGAGATTAGAGTGTATCTGAAAACTAAAATACGCGCGAAAAATTATAAAAAATAAAACGAAACAGAAAGGCTATTCTGTTTAATTGAACCGTTTTCGTTTATTTTCTAATAATTTTTTGGATATTTCGCGTATATAACTGATAGCTTATGATAGTTTTCAGATACTCCATAGTATAAAAAACACAAAAAAATTATAAAAATAAATTTGATTTAAATATATTTTGTTTTTTATAATTTTTTATGTATATTTTAGTTTTCAAATAAAGCTGTAAGGGAAATGGTTTTTATGTCGCGCATAAACATGAAAAACAGCATAAGTTTAAAATTTTTACCTGTTTCAAATATTTTTATAGAAAGATATATTACAAGAGCTAAAGCTGTTTTTGTTTGTATTTATATATACGCTCTTAAGAAATGTATGGAAGGGCAGGCGCTTACTATAAAAAATATCGCCGAGGATTTTGATATTTTGGAAAGCGACGTCCTTAACGCCTGGAAATTTTGGAAAAATGAGGGTGTTGTCAATTTTATTGAAAATGAGGATGGATTTTTTATTGAGTTTTTTGATATAAGTGTTTCAGATTCTCGCGTTTCAGCCGGAAAAAACGATGATTTATCTTCCTTAAGCGATGATAAAACCGCTGTTAAAAGTAATAGGGAAAAAGGAAGGATTCCAGATTACAGTATTGATGAGTTAAATGCTTATAGTGAGGAAGAAGAAATTAAAAATCTTTTTAAAACAGCCGAGAGAGCGTTTTCTTCTATGCTTGATTACAGTAAAATGAAACTTGTTTTCAGCCTTTATGACTGGCTTAATATGCCGACGGACGTTATTGAGTTTCTTATAAAGTATTGTATGAAAAACGGAAAGGGAAGAAATTTAAGGTATATTGAGTCTGTCGCCATAGATTGGAGCGAAAGGGGAATTGATTCTGTTGAGAAAGCGAGCGAACTTGTTAAAATATTTAATAACGAGTATCGTGAGATTATGAAAGCTTTCGGTGTTTCCGTGATAGTTCCCGTTGACGGGCAGGTTAAGTTTATGGACGACTGGATTAAAAAGCTTCCTCTTGATTTAATCAAGGAAGCGTGCAGGAGAACCGTTCTTAAAACGGGAAAGCCAGCTTTTGAGTATGCCGACTCAATTATTCAAAAGTGGTATAAACAAGGTGTTAAAAATATTTACGATATTGAGAAAATTGATTTTGAGTTTAACAAAACAAAAACGGAGAATAAAAATAAATTAAGCGATGCAAAAAAATCCAGCGGAAAGGCAAATAATTTTGTAAATTATGAACAGAGGAAATGGGATTTTGACGCTCTTAATAAATTAAAAGGCGAGCTTCTTGACAAAGGAAGTAAGGATTAAGGCGTTTTTAAATTAAAGGGTTGATTTTATGACTAAAGCCGAAATTTATAAAAAAGTTTTAAGGGAATATGAAAAGGAAAAGTTCGTTTCCGATGAGCTTTACAAAAAAAAAGTTGATGAGATATATACTCTTATTCCTGATATTAAAAAAGTTGACGAGGAAATTATGAGAGTTAATATAGAGTTTGCCAGAAATTCTCTGAAAAGTGGAGGAAAGAAAGATATTTCAGAGCTTAAAGAAAAAAATAAGGAGCTTTTGAGAAAAAAAGATGAGTTGTATGCCCTTTATGGAATCAGTAAGGATTTTTTTACCGATATTTATAAATGTGGAATATGTAAGGATACGGGATATATAGATGGAAAAGAGTGCCAATGTTTTAAAAAAAGACTTATTGAGGCGGCATATGATATGTCTAATATTAAAGAGGCACTTAGAAATGAGAATTTTGGAACGTTTGATATTTCTCTGTATTCAGATAAAGCGGAATCTTCATCAAAGAAATCGCCGAAAGAGAAAATAGAGTCAATTTTAATCAAGGCTTTGGACTTTGTGAAAGATTTTGACAGTAAATTTATGAATTTATATTTATATGGAAAATCAGGGCTTGGAAAAACTTTTTTATGCAACTGTATAGCGAAAGAGCTTTTAGACGGAGGCAAAAGTGTATTATACTTATCGGCGTCTCAGCTTTTTAAAATGCTTGAGAAGAATACTTTTAAAAATGAGACGGAAGAATTTGGAGAGGTTTTAAAGCTTATTTTTGACGCTGATTTATTGATTATAGATGATTTAGGAACGGAATTTCAGACATCTTTCACGTCTTCGGAATTTTTTAATATCATAAATCTGAGATATATCAAAAAAAAATCTGTTGTTATTTCCACGAATTTAGAGCCGAGGGATATTGTTGACAAATATTCGGACAGGGTTGTATCAAGGTTTTACGGAAACTATGATTTTTTAGAATTTTTGGGCGATGATATAAGAATATTAAAATTAACAAAAGGGTAATATATGAATAGTATATAAGTAAACACTGATTGACAATCGGCGGTTTCAAGGTGAAAGGATTTTTATTTATGCTATTAAGACTCGCGGTCGCTCCAATTATTGTTATTTTATTTTATATCTATTTTAGGGATAAGTATGAGAAAGAACCTCTTATTTTACTTTTTACAGGGTTGTTTTTTGGTATAGTTATTACTTTTCCCATTATATTTTTCGAGAACCTCATAGATGGGTTTTCACCTTTGGGAGGAAATAAGGAGGCTTTATTTAATTCTTTCTGCGTCGCCGCTTTTGCGGAGGAATTTTTTAAGTTTATCGTTTTATTTTTTCTCATAGGTGGAAATAAGAATTTTAACGAGCCGTATGACGGCATAGCATATTCTGTTTTTATATCTCTTGGCTTCGCTGGTTTTGAGAATGTTTTATATGTTTTTAACCCAAATACGGGAGGTCTTGAAACAGCTCTTTTGCGGGCGGTTTTGTCTGTTCCGGGGCACGCTCTTTTCGCGGTGTTTATGGGATATTATTTTTCGATGGCTAAATTTGTAAAGGGGAAAAAAATTCCCGCTATTATTTTGGCGTTTTTAATTCCTTTTATTTTACACGGAACTTACGATTTTATTTTACTTGCCGATATTCCTTTATATTTTATTCCTTTTTCTATATTTATTACGTTTTTATGGGTAGGGGGATTTATAAAAATAAAAAAACATTTGAAAGATTCTCCATTTAAAAAAAATTAGTGTTGAAAAATTCCCGTAAAAAGGTTATACTTTTAATATAAGGAAAACGCCGGATTGAAAAACAGTTTTTTTGTGCTTGAAAAACAGATATTTTAAAAAAGCGCTTATATGGTTTGAAATTATAGTAATTAGTGAAATTTTTATCTTGAACGATAACAGAGTTTCTTGATGTGTACACGTTTTACTAAAGATTCTTTGTTTATTCTTTTATTGTCTCGCTATAATTGAATCGGTGTTTTTATGTATTATCTCGTTGAGAATTTCCGAAACGGAATTATAAGACGCGCGCCGAATTGGTCTACGGGAAAGCCGGACATTTACGGTAAATTCGCCAAGCGGATTTACAAACAGTCTTTGACGCGGATATTTTTTATCACTCAAAGCGTCTTACGAAATCGGGGGAATTTATTGTGATTGAAGCTGTTAGCTGTGGTGGAGTTGTTATTCACAGAGGAAAAGTATTATTATTATACAAAAATCAAAACGGCCGTTATATCGGCTGGGTAATGCCTAAGGGTACCGTTGAGAAAGGGGAAACCTATAAAAAGGCCGCTTTGAGAGAAGTAAGGGAAGAATCGGGGGTTTTTGGCGAGATTGTTAAATATATCGGCAAAACCCATTATACTTTTAAAGTTGACGGCGATATAATAAATAAAACTGTTCATTGGTATCTTATGACGTCGGATTCATATTACTGTAAACCTCAGGCTGAGGAATTTTTCATTGATTCAGGATTTTATAAGCAGCATGAGGCATACTATTTATTGAAATTTCAAGATGAAAAACAAATTATGCGTATGGCGTATAATGAGTATAATAATTTAAAAAGAAATGGCGTTATCGCTAAATATAAATAAAATAGGAGTGATTATTTATGAGAAATTCCAATGAGGGAACACTTAAGGAAATTGAGAATTCTTTGAAAAAAATTCAGGAAAGAACAAGCGGTAAAAAATTTATTTTTGTTATTATCGGGGTTTCTGTTTTGATTTTCGCTGTTTTATTTGCTGTAATAAAACTCAAAAAGAAATTCGACGAGGAAGTTGAGAAAGAACTTGACGATATTGACGACGACATTTTTGATGATGACGACGATATAAGGGAAGACTATTACGCTTTAGATTATGAGGATGAGGAGTAAAACAGTCTTTGACTTGATTTGATTATTAATCGGTGGTTCTTTAAGACAAACAAAAAAATCGCCTCAAAATGACTTTTGATAAGTTTTAAGAGGTGATTTTTTTATTGAGATTTTTTTGTGCCGAGGTGTTTTTTTATATGAGATTTAAAAAGGTTGTCATAAGAGGAGGGTTTTAAAAATTTTTATCCATTAATTAAATTTTATTTGGTGCTGTTTTATAAAAAATTTTAAAATTACTTGAATTTATTTGAGTTTTATGTCAATATATAGTTAAAGAAACGCTGACGGAAAAAACAAGCTTTGACTATAAAGCGGGTTTTCGGCGAGATAAGAGTATTTATGCTTTGGAGAAATAAGGGTGAAAGAATTTTAGAGAAAGGAAAAATACGCAAACAGCCTTTCATCCTTTGTGTTTGCGTCTTTTAAGCGCGAATTGCCCCGTGTTTAAAAGGCTTGGTGCGAATTATGTTTAAAACGGATATTGTCATAATTGGCTCCGGAATAGCCGCCTTAAGCGTCGCTAATGCGCTATGCGGAAACGGAAAGAAAGTTACGATAATTACAAAGGGTAAAAAAAGCTCGAGCAACTCAAGTCTCGCACAAGGCGGGATAGCCGTCGCTCTTTCAGAAAATGATAATTTTAATATGCACTATGACGATACTTTAGAGGCGGGATGTTATCAAAATAACTCAGAATCGGTTATGACCCTTGTATCAAAGGCTCCGGAAGTTATAAAAGAATTTATAAAATCAGGTATGAAATTTGATACTGATGAGAAAGGAAATCTTCTTTTTGGCAAGGAGGGCGCTCATCACATATCAAGAATTATTCACGCGGGGGGAGACAGAACGGGTCTTAAAGTTATGGAGGAACTTTTTTCTCAAATTAATAAAAACGTGATTATTAATGAGGATGAAATGGTTTTGGAGCTTAGAGTAAAAGGCAATGAATGCGGCGGAGTGATTACACGCGGCAAAGACGGCAGGATAAACTGTTATGAGGCCAACCATACAATATTGGCGACTGGCGGTATTGGTCAGCTTTATCCTTGTACCTCTAACGATATTACTATAACGGGCGACGGTTTGGCCATGGCTTACAGAGCGGGACTTCCCATAAGTTCACCGGAGTTTGTTCAATTTCATCCGACTATGCTTAATATAAACGGAAAAACAATGGGGCTTGTCTCAGAGGCTGTAAGGGGCGACGGCGGCATTCTCATTAATCAGGATGGTATAAGAATTATGGAGGGAAAACATCCTCTTAAAGACCTCGCGCCGAGAGACATTGTATCAAGAGTGGTATACGACCATTATCTTAAAGGAGACAAAATTTATCTTGACATTTCACATATTGAGAATTTTAAGGAAAGATTTCCTTATGTCTCAGAAATTTGTGATAAAAACGGTGTTGACTTAAATAAAAATATTATTCCCGTAAGGCCGGGGGCGCATTTTCATATGGGCGGAATAAAAGCGGAGCCTAACGGGAAAACGGAAATAAACGGGCTTTATGTTGTGGGAGAAGCCGCTTGTACGGGAGTTCATGGGGCGAACAGGCTTGCCAGCAATTCTCTTCTGGAGGGGCTTGTTTTTGGAAAACTTACAGCGGAAAATATCATTGACTCAGACAGACGGGTTTTACATTTTGACGATGAGTTTTCAGAGGCTGGTGTCGGGGTTTTGCCATTGAAAAGGGAAATTCAAAGCAAGATGATGGAGTTTATAGGAATTGTCAGGTATAAAAACAAGATTCCTGAGATTATAAAATGGTTTGAGAAATATATTCCAAAAGGAACGGATAAGCCTTTTGGAAAAATAAACTTTAACAAAATAGATAATGAGCGGATGGAAATTTACAATATGCTTACGGCGGGTTATCTTATAGCCAACGCGGCGTTTGACAGGAGCGAAAGCATAGGGGCTCATTACATAATTGACAAGGAGTGAAAATTTTGAATAAACTCAAGGCGAAAGAGCTGATTAAAAGTTTTCTTATTGAGGATATATTTACGGGAGATTTGTCCGCGGAGCTTGTATTTTCTCCTGAGGCGGAGGGAAGTGGAGTTTTTCTCTCTAAAGACGACGGCGTAATATGCGGCGTGGATATTATTTTGACTACGTATGAGGCTTTTGGGGATTTTGTGGAAGTTAATCTTTTGAAAAAAGACGGCGAGCCTATTAAAAAAGGTGAGAATATAGCTGAGGTAAAAGGAAAAATAAGAACGCTTCTCTCATGCGAGAGGGTTATATTAAATCTTTTACAAAGAATGAGCGGTATTGCCACCGCTACGAAAACCGCCGTTGAGCTTCTTAACGACAAAACTATCAGAATATGCGACACAAGAAAGACAACGCCAGGTCTTAGGATGTTTGAAAAATACGCTGTGAGGCTTGGAGGTGGATTTAATCACAGAATGGGTCTTTACGACGGTGTTATGCTTAAAGATAACCATATAGCTTTTAGCGGGGGAATCAGCGAGGCTGTTAAACTTGTGAAAAGCCAAACTGGGCAAATGGTGAAAGCGGAGGTTGAGGCGGAGACAAAAGAACAGGTTCTTGAGGCTGTTAAAGCGGGAGCGGACGTTATTATGTTTGATAACAGAACTCCTGATGAAATCAGGGAACTTTCAAAGCTTGTGCCTAAAAATATAATAACAGAGGCGTCAGGAGGTATAGGTATTCATAATATAGCTGATTTTAAAGGCTGCGGGGTAGATTATATATCTATGGGCTCTCTTACTCATTCAGTTAAACCTCTTGACATAAGTTTTAACAGCTCAAACGGTGCTAAAGCTAATTTTTGGTAAGGAGTTTTTGTGTTGAGAATAACAGAGTATTTAAAAGACAATATTTTAATAACGGACGGGGCTATGGGCACATATTATTCGGAGATAACGGGAAAACCATCCGCCGATTGTGTTCTTGGAAACATCAACGACCCTGGGATTATTGAGAACATTCACAAGGATTATATTTTTGCCGGAGCGGAAATAATAAGAACAAATACTTTTAGCGCCAATACGGTAACGCTTGATAGAAACTTGGATTTTGTGAAAATGGTTATTTCTGAGGGCTGTAAAATAGCCAAAAGGGCTTCTTTTGGCGAAAACGTGTTTATCGGTGCGAGCATAGGGCCTATTCCCGACACGGATACGGAAACGGATAATTTGAGAGAGTATTTTGAGATTATAGATTGTTTTCTAAAGGAAAATATAGATATTTTTATTTTTGAGACGTTTTACAGTCTTGATTATATTAAAGAAATCGTAAGCTATATAAAAGAAAAAAATAAAGACGCTTTTATCGTAACCCAGTTTTCTGTTAATGATATAGGTGTTACTAAAAAGTCGCTTAACTTGGACAGAATTGTTTCTAAGATAAACGCTTTTTCTGAAATTGACGTTATTGGATTTAACTGTGGAGTAGGTCCAATTCATATGCTTAACATACTGAAAAAGCTTAGAATGCCGAAAGGGAAAATTATATCCGTACTCCCAAACGCCGGTTATCCGGAGGTTATTGACAACAAGGTAAAATATGTTATGAATCCTAAATATTTCGCCGAGGTTGTAAAGGAGATGATTTTTGGAAATGTTGGTGTCGTAGGAGGATGCTGCGGTACGACTCCTGAGCATATAAGACTTTTAAAGGACCGCGTGAAAAAGGGGTCTTATAAAGTCTCGAATACGGGAAACAGCCTGATTTTTGAGAAAGAAAAAACTGTACCCGTACTTAGAAACGATTTTCACAAAAAATTGGAAACAGGAGAGTTTATTGTCGCTGTTGAGCTTGACCCGCCTTTTAAAGCTTCTGCCGACAAGCTTATTAAAGGCGCTAAAGTTCTTAAGGAAAATGGGGTTGATATTATAACTTTCGCTGACTCACCAATGGGAAAATCCAGAGCTGATTCTATTATTATTTCAAATAAGATAAAAAGAGAGGCTGGCGTCGAGGTTTTGCCACATATATGCTGCAGGGACAGAAACAGCGTTTCTCTGAGATCTTCCGTGCTCGGCGGATATATTGAGGGAATAAGAAATTTTTTGGTAATCACGGGAGACCCTGTTCCGGGAGATATAAGAGGAGATGTTAAAAGTGTTTTTGACTTAAACTCTTATTCACTTATTAACATGATAAATGAGATGAATAATGATATTTTTGAGGAAGATAGGGTTAAGGTTGGCGGAGCGGTTAATTTTAATGTGAAAAATAAAGATTTTGAGTATAAAAGACTTTTGAGAAAAGCTGAGGCGGGGGCGGAGTTTTTTTTATCTCAGCCTATTTTTACAGACGAGACAAAAGATTTTATAAAGAGTTTGCCAAAAGACAGAAAGTTTAAAATTTTGGGCGGAATTATGCCTATTGTAACTTATAACAACGCGCGGTTTATAAATAACGAGCTTCCAGGAATTACAGTGCCTCAGAAATACGCTGAGAGGTTTTCTCCCGATATGGAAAGGGCAGAGGCTGAAGCGGTCGGCATAGAAATCGCTGTTGAAATCGCTGAAAGTATCAAGGATTATGTGGACGGATTTTACATAATTACGCCATTTAACAGATATGAGATGGTTTCCAAAATTATAAGGAGGTTGTTTGGAAAATCCGATTGATTTTTTATGGATTTTTTTAAAATTATGGAAAATATAAACTATGTTTCTATGCCATGCGGGGGGAAAGGTATTTGCGGAAAATGCAAAATAAAGATTGTGAAAGGAAATTTAAACCCAAATTTTCGTGACAGAAAATTTCTTTCCCCTGATGAAATAAAAAAAGGATATAGAATCGCCTGTGGGCATAATATAGGCGATGATGTTGAGTTTACGTCTGCTGAGGAGACGTTTGACGCTGTGAGCGGATATTTTACGAATGACTTGGATAAAAAAGTAAGTTTTTACGGCAATATTGAGGAGATTGACAAAGGCCTCGCTGTTATAATTGATGTGGGAACGACTACGTTGTGTTTTGAGCTTTTGAGCAAAGACGGAGCAAGGATCAATACGGTAACGATGACAAATAGTCAAAGAGCCTTTGGGGCGGATGTTATATCAAGAATCTCAAAAGCTATGGCGGGGGGATTTTCTCATTTACGGGGTATGCTTAAAGCGGATTTAAGAAAAGGAATCTCAAACTTGTGTAAAGATTTTTCGGATTTTTATGTTTCGAGTATTTTTATAGCTGGAAATACGACGATGACTTATTTTTTACGGGATATGGACATAAAAGGGCTTGGAGTTTATCCATTTGAGAATAACGCCAAAGATATAGCGAGGTATGACGCTTTTACTTTTTTTGATAGGGAAATGCCTTTTGGAATTGATGACAGGACAAAGATTATGATTATGCCGTGTATTCACGCTTTTGTCGGCGGTGATATTGTTTCCGGCGCTTATTTCCTTGATTTTGATAAAAAGGAGGACTGTCTTTTCATTGATATAGGAACAAACGGCGAAATGATTTTAAATTCAGGAGGAAAGCTGTACTGTGCCTCGGCCGCCGCGGGACCTGCCTTTGAGGGCGGAGGTGTCTCATGCGGAAGCGGAGGTGTTTTAGGCGCTATAAATTCTATAAAATATAAGAATGGTTCTTTTAAGTATACGACTATAGGAAACAAAACGCCAGTAGGAATATGCGGTTCCGCTCTTATTGATTTAACGGCGGAGCTTTTGGAAAATAAAATAATTGATGAGGCGGGACTTTTGAGAGAGGAGTATTTTTCAAAAGGAGTTAAAATAGCGGAGGGTATTTTTTTTAATCAAAAAGATATACGTGAGATTCAGCTTGCTAAAAGCGCTATAGCTTCCGGAGTGGAATGTATTCTTAATTATGGCGGTAAAAAATTTTCCGATATAAAAAAGGTTTTTATAGGAGGAGGATTTGGGTTTTATTTAAATCCCGAAAGCGTTTTTAAAATAAAAATGCTTCCTCATTGTTTTTACGATAAAATTGAGTTTTGCGGTAATACAGTTCTCGGCGGACTTTTAAAGGCTTATGTGACGGCTTCGGACGACTATGAGAAATTTGTATTATTGACGCGGGCTGTCAATTTAGCGGAGGGAGAAGAATTTCAGAAAGTTTTTATAGAAAATCTTAATTTTTGATAGAGCGTATCTGTAAGCTAAAATATTCTTGATATAGTCAATGAATTTGAAAAAAAGTGAAAGAAGACGGGCGGAAAATTATTTTCACAAGGCGGCAGAGTCAATCATGTGGTTATGCTGACTAACGGCGGCAAAGCGAAAATGATTTTTAGCCGACGAATTTGTTTATTTTCAAATTCATTAACTATAAAGTCTAAGGCGGGTTTTAGGAAGTTCCTTTAAATTTTTGAAAGATAAACGCTTGTACCTTATTATCTTTTAAACAAAGATTATAAGTTTTACCCTCTATAATGTCATCTTTGCTTCCGAGCATTATTTTATCTTCCTGAGTATAATAAATTTTAAAGTCGGGGGATAGGTCAAAAGTTTCGTTATCCACACAGGTTAATGTAGTATTGGTTATATTCTTTATTTGTTTTTCTTTTTCCTCGGATATATAGTCTATTGATATAATTTCTTTATCAGCGTTTAATGTTATGTCGGCAATTTTGCTCTCGTTTTCAGGCGCCTCTAAGTTTTCCGATTTTTTATATGTCTTTTCAGCCCCTCCTGTGAATATCACGCACATATCATTTTTATTCTCAGTTAAGAAAACATTTTTTATTGTAGGGGTTTCGCTTGTTATATCGGCGAGGGCGAAAAGCTCGTTTTCTTTTGTCCAGAAACTTATTTCTTTATCAATGTATGGTGTTAGGTCAAAACCCGCGCATTTTAAAAGGCCTTTATCGGTTATTGCGAAACCTTCTTTTATGTATTTATTGTTTTTAGGAAGCGCGAGTATTACGGATTTTTCGGCGGATATGCCGAATTTTTCTTTTATTGGTGTATTTCCGGCGAGATTTTTTAAAACTTCCATATATATCTCTGTCCAAAGGTTATATGAAATCGGCTTGTCCTTTATTTCATCGGTTATATTTATTTTTATTTTATGAGCTCCGTCGATTTGGTCGATTATATTTTGAGCCTGAGATACTGTCAAATACTCATCAGGCGTAAATTTTTCTCCTGTTTCGTTTATATATTTTTTTGAGCAGGCGTAATTTATATATTTATCCAGTTTATTTTCGGGAGATGTGTCTGAGAATTGTATCGTTCTTTCCGTATTGTCAATTTCTGATACTGTTCCGAAAGTAAGAGCGATCATTTTAGCCGCCAGTCCTCTTGTTATCGGAAGGTTCTCACCTATATTCAAGGGAGTGTATTTTTGTTTTTTTTCGGGGGGACTGGTGTTTTCGCTTGTTTCTCCGGGCTTAGTTATTTCCGTTTCTGTTGTCGGCTCGGTATATTCGCCGTACATACATCCTGAGATGGTTAAAATAAAAAACGATAAATTTACGAGCAAAAAGGCTTTATACGCATTTTTTTTAAAGGGAACAGGCATTTTTATACCTTCTTTCGTTTTTATTATAGTCAACACAGCTTGAAAATGAGCAAAAGGAGGCAGGATGAAAATTATTTTCGCGAGGCGGCGTGGTGAAGAGTAGTCAGCCGCCTATGCCGACCGACGGCAACTATGTAAAACGATTTTTAGCCGCCGAACTTGTTTATTTTTAAGTTGTTTAACTATATATGCTTGTTTACTTATATATATGAGACGTGAAAGAATATTATTCATTTTTTTTTATTTTGAATTATCCACATTTTCTTATAAATCTCGTCACGGACGAATATAATTTAAAAAGTATTTTTTCGGAAGTGATAATATGCCTTTATTTCCATGGAGATACAATAATAATTATTTCGGGAATATGCCGAATACGATATATTCTTATGGAAACCAGCAATATAACGGATATGGGGGATATAACGGAGGGACGGGTTATACAGAGGCTTTTAACGAGATGATAAAAAGAAATATTGAGGCGGAACAAAAAAGCGTAAACAGCGGCGATGAAATTAATCCTGAGAGAAAAAAAGAAATTTCAAGAAAGGTTAAAGAATTTATTAAAAATGAAAGGAACAGTTTTTTATTTTACGAGTATTTAAGGGGTATTTGCGATAATGAGAAATTCAGGATAATTTTAAAAAAAGTATCGGACGACTGCGAAACGGCGAAAAATATTTACACAAAGTTTTACAGAGAAAATTTTGAGGAAGAAATTTTAATAGGAAAAAGCAACGTAAACGAAAGTGTAAATTTTGTTGACGGAGTGTTATGGGCTGTTGAGGTGGAAAGCGGTTCTATTTTTAGTATCACGGAATTTGTAAAAGATTTTAATATCACGGAAGATAGATTTAATCGTGTGTTATTTGGAAAAAGCGCCAGAGTTGGGTATTTAAATTATATAATATTGTCAGGGTACAGATGATTTTTGTTTCCTTAAAACGTATCTCAAAAAAGTTTTTGAAGAAGCTTGATAGGTATAGAGTTTTCAGGTACTATCTAATTAATTTACTATAGTTTTCAGACACTCCTCGGCAAAATTAATTTTTTTGTTGGCAAAAATTAATTTATATGATATAATTTAGTGACATAAAAAATTTAATTATAGGTTTAGGAGGATTTTTAAAATGAAACATATTAAAACTTTAAACACAAAATTACTTAAAAATACTGTAGCGAAAGGCGGATGCGGAGAATGCCAGACTTCTTGTCAGTCTGCCTGCAAAACTTCTTGTACCGTGGCTAATCAATCTTGTGAGCATAATTAAGGAAATGTATACTATAGTCAATTATATTTACTCAATATAATTTGAGAAAGTATTTTTAATAATTATTAAATCAGCGTTTTCCTGAGTTTTACACATGCTAAGGAACCATCGGCGAAAACAGTCGATGGTTCCTTAAAGAATTTTGCCGTTACCGCTTTAAACAAATGCCGTGTACAGGCAGTGAAAGCGGTATTTTTTTCGATCGTTTTCTGAAAGGAGTAACATTATTATGATACATAAATACAGTATGAACGGTTTTAATATTGTATTGGATGTAAACAGCGGCGCCGTTCATGTTGTTGATGATATTGTATTTGAGGTTTTGGACTTTTATGAGGAAAAAAATAAAAATACATATGAGATTATAAAAGCTTTAAAGGATAAATATTCAGAAAAGAGTATTATTGAGGCTCTTGAGGAAATTTCAGAGCTTGAGAAAAATGATATGCTTTTCTCAGATGATATTTATGAGGACGTTGTACCTAAAATTGAAAAGAGGAACCCTGTTGTCAAAGCGTTATGTCTGCACGTGGCTCACGACTGTAATCTTAAATGCGGGTATTGTTTCGCCGATGAGGGAGAGTACCATGGAAAACGTTCTCTTATGAGCTTTGATACAGGGAAAAAAGCTATTGATTTTCTTATTAAAGCCTCAGGCGGAAGAAAAAATCTTGAGATTGATTTTTTTGGTGGGGAGCCTTTAATGAATTTTGATGTGGTTAAGCAAATTGTCGAATATGCCAGAACCATTGAAAAGGAAAATAACAAAAATTTTAGGTTTACAATTACAACAAACGGTATTTTATTAAATGATGATATTTTAGAATATATTAATCAAAATATGCACAATGTTGTGTTAAGTATTGACGGAAGAAAAGAAGTAAACGATAAAATGAGGGTAAGAGCGGGCGGACAAGGGTCTTATGACACTATTGTGCCTAAATTTAAAAAAACGGCCGAGAGCAGGAATCAAAAAGATTATTACGTAAGAGGAACTTTTACGAGAAACAATCTTGATTTTTCAAAAGACGTGCTGCATTTGGCTGATTTGGGATTTAAACAGATTTCCGTCGAGCCTGTCGTCGCTGATGAAAAAGAGAGTTACGCTTTGAGAAAAGAAGATTTACCCATACTTTTTAAAGAGTATGAGAAGCTTGCCAAAGAAATGATTAAGCGAAAAAAAGAGGGCGGGGATTTTAATTTCTTTCATTTTATGATTGACTTAACGGGGGGACCGTGCGTTACAAAAAGGCTTGTCGGATGCGGTTCGGGAAGCGAGTATCTGGCCGTTACTCCTGAGGGAGACTTGTATCCATGCCATCAATTTGCCGGTATGGAGAGGTTTAAAATGGGAAATGTCTATAAAGGAGACGTAAACGGTGAAATAAGAGCGGAATTTGAGAATTGTAACGTTTACTCAAAACCTGAGTGCAAAAAATGCTGGGCTAAATTTTATTGCAGCGGAGGCTGTATAGCTAATTCGTTTAACACTAATGGGGATTTTATTACGCCTTATGAAATAGGGTGTGAGCTTCAGAGAAAACGAACCGAATGCGCTATTATGATAAAAGTCGCCGAAAGCTGAAATTTTTATTGACGTTTTCGATTTTACGTAATATAATGAAATACGTGATTAATTTAAAAGCGTTGTAAGTATTATTATTCTCATTATAAGACAATTAATATTGTAATTAACGGCGAGTTATTTATTTTCAGACAGCGTTATATTCTATTATTGTTATATATGATGAGAAAGTGATTATCCTAAGTGATTTCGTAAAAGAGAAGACGCGATTTTGTAAATCTTATTAATTTAGAGACCTTGCTTTTTTATTAGAAATGACGTGGCTTTATTAAAAAACTAAAATTTAAAGGTGATAAAATAATTATACGTATAGTTAGCTGTGTTACGTTTTTTAGCGGGGATTTATATACGGTTTTCAAATTAAAACTTCATAGAGAGGCGGCTATAAAAAATTTTTTATTTATAGTACAAGCTTCTTATAATATAAAAGGAGGAAAACTAAAAAATGAAAAGGAAAAATATGATTATACTTATTATACTTTTAATTGCCGCGCTGGGCATGAGCGCTATTTCTTATTTTGGCATAGACGCTCCCGAACTTGGTCTTAACAAAACTCTTAGCGCGGAGAATATTAAAAAGGGTCTTGATTTAAGCGGCGGTGTTTACATTGTTTATCAGGCGAAAGATTCGGAGGGGAACTTAATGAACGATCCTTCCGGTGATGATATGAGCGCCGCGTCACAGCTTTTAAGAACGAGGTTAGACCTTAGCGGATGGACCGACGGGGAAGTCTCAATAGAAGGCGGAAATAGGCTTAGAGTTGAGATCCCTGGTATCGACAACGCTGAGGAAGCCATAAAAGGTATTGGACAAGCTGGTGTGTTAGCTTTTCTTGATGAAACCGGAAATGTTGTGGTAAGCGGGGACAAGGTAGCTAACGCCAGTGTCGGAATAAGCGACAGCGGTACGGGGAAAGCTGGATACTACTGCATAAACCTTGAGTTTAATTCCGAGGGGGCGGGAGATTTTAAAACAGCTACGGAGAATAACATCGGAAAGCCTATTTATATTACTCTTGACGGTGTTCCGCTTTCATGGCCGACTGTGCAAAACGTTATTCCAAACGGACGAGCTACCATTACAGGTGAGTTTGGCAAGGAAGAGGCGACAACTCTAGCTAATCTTATTAATTCCGGCTCGCTTCCTTTTTCTCTTGAGGTTATAGAACAGCAGAGTATCGGCGCTACTCTTGGAGCGGACGCTTTGAGCACAAGTTTATTCGCCGGGCTTGTAGGTATCATTCTCGTAATTATATTTATGATTATTTTTTACAGATTTTCAGGCATTGCCGCCGACTGGGCTCTTATTATTTATTTGTCCGCCGAGCTTATAATACTTAACGGTCTTAATATCACCCTTACTTTGCCGGGTATAGCGGGTATTATACTTTCTGTCGGTATGGCGGTTGACGCTAACGTTATTATATTTGAGAGAATAAAAGAGGAACTTTCGGCGGGAAGAACACTAAGGCTCGCTTTAGAAAACGGTTTCTCAAGGGCTTTTCCGGCCATTGTTGACAGTAATATTACAACCCTTATCGCCTGTGCCGTGCTTTTCTGGCTTGGAACGGGTCCTATCCGAGGATTCGCTCAGACTCTCGCTATAGGTATAGTTTTATCTATGTTTACGGCGTTGGTTATCACGAGATTTATAGTTAAAGGTTTTGTCGGGGTAGGTATTAAAAATCCAAAGTTTTTTGGCGGTAAATAGGAGGTTGGACTGATGAACATTATTAAAAATAAAATGATATATTTTATTATTTCGATTGCTGTCATTTTAATCGGAATAGGTTTTATGGCGTTTAACTATTCAAACGGAAACGGTCTTTTTAACTTTGATATTCAGTTTATCGGCGGTACGTCGATTACGGCGAACAATCTCGGGGAGGGTTTTAGCAACGACGATATTTCCAACATTATATCAGAGGTTATTAACGAGGAAGGTCAAATCCAAAGGGTTGGGGACACAAGCGTTAATATTAAAACAAAGTCTTTAGACGATACTCAAATTACTGATATTAAAAATAAAATCCGTGAAAAATATGGTATAGAGGATAATACTATAGAGGTTACTACCATAAGTGCCACTATAAGCGGTGAGATGCAGGAAAAAGCGTTTTTAGCGGTTGCCGTGTCATGTATCGCTATGCTTATATACGTTTCTTTAAGATTTCGTGATTTTAAAATTGGGGCCAGCTGTATTATAGCTCTTCTTCATGACGCTTTAATAGTTCTCGCTTGTTACGCTATTTTTAGAATTCCTTTAAATAACTCTTTTATAGCCGCTATTCTTACTGTTTTGGGTTACTCAATAAACGCGTCTATAGTTATTTTTGACAGACTTCGTGAAAATAAAAGAAGACTTGGCTCAAGAGACAGTGAGAATGTTATGAACATAAGCATTAAACAATCTATGCGACGTTCATTATATACATCTTTGACAACATTTTTTACAATTTTAGCTCTTTATATTTTTGGGGTGCAGTCGGTTAAAGAGTTCGCTTTGCCTATAGTTGTGGGTATTATTTGCGGTACGTATTCTTCTGTGTTTCTCGCCGGTTCTTTGTGGTACATTTTTGACTCTTTTAAAAAAGGACCCAAGAGAAGCAGATAAGACACTTAAATACCGTTTAATTAATTTTTAATTATATGGTTACAAAAAGGGTTGCTGTTGTTTGCGGCAACCCTTTGATTTTGAAAGGATTGTTTTTTATGACGGTATGGACTTTAAGAAAAAGCCGAATTGATGTGAGAAAGATGTCGGAAGATCTTAATATAAGCCCGATTTTAGCTCAAATTTTAGGAAATAGAAATATTTTTTCAAGAGACGACGCTGATTTATATATTAAACCGAGGATTTCCCTTATGGGGAATACTTTTTTAATGAAAGACATTGAGAAAGCTATAAAAATTGTTATACGCGCAAGAGATTTAGGGAAAAAGATTTTTATTTACGGGGATTATGACGTGGACGGTATTACAAGTACCGTTATTTTATATAAAGCGTTAAAACAATTTGGCTGCAGTGTGGAATATTATATACCTAACAGACGGTATGAGGGATACGGTCTTAACAAAAACTGTATTACGGCGATGAAAGAAAGAGGGTGTGACGTTGTTTTTACCTGTGATAATGGCATTACGGCTATTGATGAGGCGTTATATATAAAAGAGCTTGGTATGGAATTTATTGTTCTTGACCACCATGAACCCATTTTTTCTGAAGGTGGGGAGGATATTCTGCCGAACGCCGACGCCGTTATAGACTGTAAGCGAAAAGAGTGCGCATATCCTTTTAAGGCTTTATGCGCTGGGGGAATGGCGTATAAATTTGTAAAAGCGCTTTTTGAGTTTTCAAAAACGGAGCTTAAAGGAGACGCCGAGTTATTTGTTTTTGCCGCTATTGCCACGGTTTGCGATATTGTTGATTTACGTGATGAAAACAGAATTATTGTAAGAAACGGTCTTAGAATATTGAACTCAGGCAGGAGAATGAATTTTGGAATAAAAGCTTTGCTTGAGTGTCAGGGACTGAAAAAAAAGATTACGGAGGAAACTCTTGGTTTTATAATAGGCCCTTGTATAAACGCGTCGGGAAGAATTGAGAGCGCTATATGGGCAGTTGAATTGTTTTTAGAGGAAGATTATGAGAAAGCTCTTGAGAAAGCGAGAGAGCTTATCAAAATAAACGAGGAAAGAAAGAGAATAACTTCTGAGGGTTATGAAAGCGTTATTCATAATATTGAGAACTCGGATATAAAGTATGACAAAGTTATGGTAGTTTATGATGAGAATGTTGATGAGAGTGTTATGGGAATTGTGGCAGGCAGAATTAAAGAACACTATTACAGGCCTGTTATTGTCATTTCAAAGGGCGAGGAGTTTGACAAAGGCTCAGGAAGGTCTATTGAGGGATATAACATATTCGAGAATCTTTCAGCTAATAAGGAACTATTTGTTAAATTCGGCGGACATAAAATGGCGGCGGGGCTGTCTATTGAGCGTAAGAATATTGATATTTTAAGAAAAAGGCTTAATGAAAACTGTTCTCTTACTGAAAAAGAGCTTACAGAGGTTATAAGAATAGATAAAGCGATTTCCCTTTCGGAAATAACTCTTGAGCTTGCCTGTGAACTTGAGATTATGAGGCCTTTTGGACAGGAAAATACCCAAGCTTTATTCGCTACAAAAAATGTTATTGTTAAAAATATCAGGTATGTTGGGGTGAACGGTAACATTATTCAATTTGTTTTTTCTGATGAAGACGGCAACGAGGTCAGAGGGATTTCTTTTAAAGGATTTGAAAAATTTAAAAAATATGTCGAGTATAATTTTGATGATGATTTAAAAGAGGAAATTCTCAGCGGTTTTATAAAAAACGCCGTTTTATGCCTTGATATTGTTTACACAATCGAAATAAACGAGTATAATGATAATAAAAATGTACAACTTATTTTAAAGGACTTTAGAAAGTCTGCTGTCTGATTTATAGAATAAACTTGAAAATGAATAAATGGAGGCGAGACAAAAATCATTTTCGCGAGAAGCTGGAGGGTGGCATAGCCTATGCCTAACGATTAATTAAACAGCGAAAGGATAATAAACCTCATACATAGATTTATTATCTATACAACTTGTTTTTATTATATTTGTTGACTATAAATAAAGCTGCGCGCGGTTTTGAAAAGGAAACGGGGCGGATTATATAAAATTACGAAATTGGTTTGGAGGCGGATTATAACGATATGAATTATAATATAAGCGAGTATATAATCAGAGCCTATATTTCCGACGGAGAGACTTTTATAAATGGTAAAAAAGATTTTGAGGAAGGAAAAGTTATAAACACTAAAATTGTTGATTTGGACAATAAGGTTATTTCCGCCGACGTTGATGGGAGACATGGGAAAAAGTATTCCGTTAAAGTTTTTTTTGACGGAGGAGGAAATATTTTAAAGACAATGTGCACCTGCTGCAAAAATAAATGCAGGCATACTTCCGCGGTTTTATTTAAAATCGTCAATTCATCAACGGTTGAGAAAAACAAGAATTTAAATAACTCAGAAAATTGTATTTTTAAAAGATTATCAGAAGATTTTAAAAAACAGAATTTTTTTTATAATAATTTAAAAATAAAAAAGAGAATTTCTATCTATCCTGTTTTAAAGCTTACGGATGACAATAGATTAAGCGTGGGATTTGTCGTGGGTGACAAAGTGCGTTATATTATTGATAATATTTTTGATTTTTTTAAAAAGGTTAAAAATAACGAAGATTATTATATTAATAAAAACACATTTTTTAAAGTATCTGAGCTGAAAAAAGAAGCTTTTGAATATATAGATTTTATTGAAAGGCAAATTTTGGATTTTACGGATTTTTTTGATAATGAGGAATTTTTTTCCGGCGGAAATTTTGTTTTGAGCAAACGAGGAACAGATGATTTTTTTGATATAACCCAATGGAAAGAGGTTATTTGGGAACATTTTCCAAACAAAGTTTTATTTTCAGATGAGGAAATTGATTTTCATATACGATTGGAAAAATATGACGACAAATTTTTATTATATGGAAAAAATATGAGATTTAAATTTATTGAGGGACTCGCTTTTGGTTATATATTGTCGGAAAATGTTTTTTACAGAGTTGATAAGAAAAAATTTGATATTATAAAAAAGGTAAACGACGCTTTTTTTATGACGGAGGATAATAAAATAGTTTTTTTTCAAAATGATATTGCCGAGTTTGTGAATTATATTGTTCCGGTTTTTGAAAAAAATAATATTCTTGAGAATATTAAAGATATTTACGGCGTTTTGGGTGTTTCAGAGCCAAAAGCGGAGTTTTATATTGAGTCAGACGGAAAAGACATATTTTTGGAAGTTAAATATATTTATGAGAATTCTCTTTATTTTGAGGGAATTTTAAGAAATAAGATTGAAAGTTTGATTTTTGACATGGGTTTTGAATACGAGTTTGACGACAATTATCGTATGGAAAATGATGAGGATATATTTCAGTTTTATTATACAAGAGTTGAGGAATTAAAAAATTTTGGCGAGATTTTTCTTTCCGAAAGTTTTGAGAGAGGAAAGGTTAAAGCGTATAAAAATGTTTTGGGCGATGTCAGAATTTCAGGGGGATTTTTAGAAATTGATTTTGACTTAAAAGATTTTGATTTTAACGAGCTTCAAGAGATTTTAAACGCCTATAAAATAAAAAAAAGGTTTTTCAGAATGAGAGACGGAGCTTTTATCGACCTTACAAAAAGCGACCTTGATCCTATGTTTGATATTATTGAGGGGTTTGATTTAACAAGAAAAGATTTAGAAGAGAAAAACAAGCTTTTAATGCCTGTATATAATGTTTTATATCTTAATGAGATTATTACGAAGGGAAATTATAAAATAAAGACGGACAGCGTATATGATGAGATTATTGAAAGATTTAAAGGCGCTAAGAACCGATTTGAGGCGCCTAAGGAACTTGAGCCGGTTTTGAGAGATTATCAAAAAAAGGGTTTTTTCTGGCTTAAAGCTTTATCTTCTCTTAATTTTGGAGGAATACTTGCCGATGATATGGGTCTTGGAAAAACCATTCAAATTATTTCTGTTATATTGTCTGAGGAAGAAAAAAAACCATCAATTATAATTTGTCCTACCTCTCTTATTTATAATTGGGAATCTGAGATAAAAAAGTTCGCTCCGTTAATGGAGCGAAAAGTTGTGGCGGGAGCGCCTGACGTGAGAAAAGAAATTATTTTAGAGAAGAATTTTTTTGGTGTTTTCATTACAACTTATGATTTGCTTAAACGAGACATTGAGTATTACGCTGATTTTAATTTTAAATTTATTGTGGCAGACGAGGCTCAGAATATAAAAAATTCTTTTACGAGAAACGCGAAAACCGTTAAAACTCTTAATGGAGATGTGAAATTCGCTCTTACAGGGACGCCTATTGAAAATTCTCTCACAGAATTTTGGTCTGTTTTCGACTTTGTTATGCCAGGATATTTAGGAAGCCGGAAAAAATTTAAAACGGATTTTGAGAATCCTATAGCTAAATACAATGATAAAAGTATTTCGGACAAGCTTAAAAGAAAGACTATGCCATTTATTTTAAGAAGAATAAAGAAAGATGTGTTAAAAGAGCTTCCGGAGAAAAGTGAGAAAATATTATACTGTGATATGACCTTGGAGCAAAAAAGGTTATATACAGCAAATCTTATAAAGGCGAGGATGGAAGTTGACAAGCTTATTTCAGAGGAAGGATTTGAGACGAGGAGAATTAAAATTTTATCTTATATAACAAGGTTAAGGCAGTTATGCTGTCATCCATCATTATTTATTGGTGAGTATGAGGGAGGAAGCGGAAAGCTTGAACTTGCCCTTGAGACAATAAAGAATGTTTCCGAGAACGGACACAGAGTTTTGCTTTTTTCACAATTTACCTCAATGTTAAATATTATAAAAGATGAACTTAATAAAAGGAAGATTGACTTTTTTTATCTTGACGGCTCGACACCTTCTTTTGAGAGAACGGAAATGTCAAAGAGATTTAACAGCGGAGAAAAAGATGTTTTCCTCATTTCTCTTAAAGCGGGAGGTACGGGTCTTAATCTTACGGGCGCGGACGTAGTTATTCATTTTGACCCGTGGTGGAATCCGGCTGTTATGGAACAAGCTTCTGACAGGGCCTATAGGTTCGGACAAATTAAAAATGTTCAAGTTTTTTATCTTGTCACCAAAGACAGTGTGGAGGAAAAAATAATTGTACTCCAGGAAAAGAAAAAAGAGCTTATTAAGTCTATTATTTCAGACAGCGGGGAAATTATTATTGATAAAATGACAAAGGAAGATATTATTGAAATTTTTAGAGAATAGAGATTTGGGAATTTTTAATTTGAGGTGATGAAAATGGATTTTGAAAAAGAACTTTTGAAAATAGGCTCTTTCTTTACGGAGAAGTTTTCAAAAGCTTATTCTGAGATAAAACGTCAAGGGAAAACAAAGGTTTTGGAACATTTTTATTCTATATATAGAAAATGGTATTATTCAGCTTTTTTTGATGAAAATATTCTTTCTCCCGCTCATATTGTTTATAGAATTAACACCGATAAAAACGATGGAAATTATTTTGTACCTGTTGTAAAGGTCAAATCAAAGAATAGGTTTAACGGGTTTGACGTTAAAATTTTAAATTACACGATAGATAATCATCCTATTGTTGATGATTTGAAAGTTTTTGCTGACAGTATTGAGGTAGTCAATATTGACAGCAACGGCATTGTAATAGATGAGAATATAGAAAAGGTTTTAGAGTCAATAAGTGTTGATGATAAATTTTATCTTGAGTATCTTTTGTATTTAGGAACCAATCTTAAGATATTTAAAAAAATGCCGTCTATTTATTCAGAGGTTTATTCTATGGGCAAGGAATATCCTGGATTTTTTGATGATAACGATAAAAGTCAATGTCTGCGAAAAATTTTTGACGCGGCCGTTAAACTTTCCTGTGACAGGATAAACGAGTTTTTCCCTGACGAGCAGCGTTTTTTTTATCCTGAGTATATTGAGAAGCTTATAAAAGAACCTATTTATGTAGAGGAAATTTTTAAGGAGATATATGGTCTGGTAGGCGTTGATATTGAGGACATATGGCAGTATGAGGAGGAGTATGAGAATGGCGAGATAGGGGAATTCGCGGACGCTGTTTTATCAAGCGCTTATTTTCTCAGAATTTTAATTGACAAATGGCTTATTATCCCTTTTGGCGACTATTTTAAATTTATTATGCCTATTTATTTTTATACTTATGATTTTAATGAGAAATTAAACGGTATTATTGACGAAAGCAAAGTATGTGGATTTGAGTTTTCATCATCAATTTATTATCCATGTTCAAAATATAGAGATACTCCTCTTGCCTGCGACTATTTTGGAATTGAGAGAGAGCCCGACGAGTATGACAGGATTTTTAAAAAATATCCCATAGGGATGATAATCGATACTATTATTTTGGGAACTCAGGATAAAAGTTTAACCGAGATGTCAAATGACTTTCAGGAAAATTCCGAAATTTATGAAATGAAAGTTAAATTTGAGGATACAAAGGAATTTTGGAAAGTTATTGAAATAGATTCTAATACAAATCTTAATATATTCCATTTTGAAATATGCAAAGCGATGAATTTATATCCTTTTGGGGAATATAGTTTTTTTACCGATGAGGACAGAAATCCTTTTTCAGAATACACCCCGAAAGCCAAAGGCCGAAGAACCGACAAAAGAACAGAGACGACAAAATTATGTGATTTGAATCTTAAGCCAAAACAAAAGATTATATATCGTAATTCTTTGAAACCGAATATAGAGTTTACGGCGGAGGGCGTGCCTATTGATGTTTTTCTTGAGATTGAGTGCGTTAAAATTAAAGAAAGAAATAAAAATTACAGTCATCCGAGGGTTGTGAGAATGAGCAGTTTCGCTAAAATGATGGACGCTAATATAGAGTTTTAACCGAGCGGAGCGAATCGGAGGGTTCTATATTTGCTATTAAATTATGTGATACTAATCTCTTTTTAAATAATAGATAAAAAGCAATAAAAACATTTTACAGTCGCGCCGCTGTCAGCGTTATCGCGGTTAAAGGCGTTTTGATTTTTAAACGCCGGAAGAGTAAAGAGGTTAGATAGGTAATTGGGGAAAATTTCAAAGGGAATGATTTTTTTGTTTCCTATATTGCTATATCAATTTTTTTAAATGAGCTTAGAGTGTATCTGAAAACTAAAATACGAGCAAAAAATTATAGAAAATAAAACGAAATAGAAGCATTTTTATTTTTCTAAGTTTTTTGTATATTTTAGTTTTATGAAATCATATAAATTTTTTTAATAGCTCCCTTTTCGAAATTGTTATAGAATTTTCAGACACGTTATAGTATAAAAAACAAATTATTTTAAAATTATATGTATTTGTATAAAGCTCCATAGGTTCAGAGCGTTTTTATAAAATAAAAATATGAATAGTTTTGGATAATTGTGCCGCAAAGTGTTAATATGATTTTATGAAATGAGTATGAAAATATTATTTTTTACTATTGACTCTACCCTTAGGATAAGGTATATACTTTTAATTAAGGAAATACTAATAAGTTATTTCCGAAGAATTAATTCTTGGAGGACAAAATGATTAGCATAGGTCAGTTTTCGAAGATATGCTCTGTGAGTTTAAAAACTCTTAGACATTATGATAAAATCGAATTACTCAAACCTTTTAAAGTCGATAAGTTTACCGGTTATAGATATTATGATGAAAGTCAGCTAAACCGGATGCTTACGATAAGCAGGCTTAAAAGATATGGGTTTTCCCTGACTGAGATTAAATCATTTTTGGATTCTAGTGAGGATAAAGGAGCGCTCCTTTCAATGCTGCAGTCGCGCGCGGGTGAAATAATCGCTGAAATCAGACATAAGGAAATGCTGATTAAAGAATTAAGCGGTATTATTAAAAATTTTGAAAGGACAGGTGAAATTATGAGTTATCAAAGTAATTATGAGGTGTCAATAATTGAAAGTGAGAAAATTTTTGTATTAAGCTCAAGACAAAGGATGGCTGTTGAGGAGTTTGGAAAATATTATGGAAAGCTTTTTGAGAAAACAGCGGCGGAAAATATTAAACCTACAGGGATTGTTCTCGCGGTTTATCATGATGAGGAATGGAACGAGCGTGACAGCGATATTGAGGTAGGTATAGGAGTTGATGACGAAAGCAAGGCGAACAACTCTGTTGGTGGGTGTTTATGCGCTACTACCGTTCATAAAGGAAGTTACGCCAATTTGCCGGAAGCCTATGCCTCTGTTTTGAAATGGATAAATAATAATGGTTATGAGATCGCGTCTCCTCCTTATGAGATTTACAGAAATTCAGGTATGGACGGGATACCTGTGGAAGATTGGAGAACAGATATTTATTTTCCAGTAAAAAATAAATAAAATCCGGCGTTTGCCGTTATTTGTATGTTTATATTAAATAGATTTTGAGTAAACTTCCCGCCTTTTAAGGCGGTGAAGGCTTACTTATGGCAATTTAAAATAAAGAGGACTTAAAAAAATACTTTATGAGAAAAGAATTTTAAATTTTAATCGTGTTGCTTATAAAAAAAACCGAGGGACGGTTTAAGAAATTTTTATTAGAGCGTATCTGAAAACTCTTGCTGACTGTTAAGAGTATATAAAACATTATTTTTTCAAAGCTTATTTTTACTTTCTCAAAACCCCAATATCCAAAAGATCATAAAAAATAAACGAAAAAGCTTCAATCTCATTTTTTATAATTTTTTGTGACTATTTTAGTTTTCATATACGCTCTAAAATAATTTTTTTATTTTTTCATCTTATGTTGAAATTATCACCAGTTGTTTATTCTATGAAAAAAAGTACTTGACAAATTTATCAATATGTGAGAAAATATAAAAGATATCGGGGTGTGGCGTAGCTTGGTAGCGCGCTTGAATGGGGTTCAAGAGGTCGCAAGTTCAAATCTTGTCACCCCGATTTTTATTTATAGAGATGTTGTATATTTTAAAATAAATTATATCAATTATTGAAAAGTCCATTTTTGTGGATTTTTTTTGTTTTATGAATAAATATAGTTAATCAGTTTAAAAGAATGTAAGGATATATTTTGAGAAAACTGTGGTTTTATACTGGTATAGGGCATATCTGAAAACTCATTTGGATACATAAAATAACGTGAGTTCGACGAAAATTTATTGTTAATGGAACCTTTTTCTATCGCAAAAAGGTTCCAAACCTCCAAAAATGCTCTTGAAGCATTAAAAACCTTGAGGTTTCACCTCAAACTTCACAAACTTTTTGAAAAAAGTTTGACAAAAACTTTTGTGCGAAACTACGTTTCGCTGGTTTTACTGCTATTTCTCCGTCGAACTCACGTTAAAATACTCAAGTTCTCTATAGCTTTGTTGTGAAAGCTTTGATTATACCCGTGTTTTCCGTTCTTCGCTCTAGCAAATTTGTTTAATTTATATAATCAAAACGGTTTTCAGGTATGCTCTAATCTCATTAAAAAAAGAGGATATAATGTATCTTGTATTTAAAGAGAGATTAGTATTATATAAAAATAGCCCCGATGTTTTATTGTAAAAACATCGGGACGCTAATTTGATTTTTTTAATTAGAGTTATAGTAATTAATGCGGATGGTGGGACTTGAACCCACACTCCAAGGAACAAGATTCTAAGTCTTGCGCGTCTGCCAATTCCGCCACATCCGCAAACAAATACATTAATTATTTTAACATATATAAGTTATATTGTCAAATATTTTTTGTATATATATTCTAATATTTGAATATTTTTGAGCTTTATATATATAGCTGTTTTATGAGCGGATTTTTTTCGAAAATTTACGGCAATTCGTCAGAAGTCAGAAGAAATAATTTTTTCTTCTTTATGGAATTGCCGTAATTATATAGTTTCTAAAGAGGTCTAATGGTCTTTAATTATATCTTTAAACTGCATGTTATATAATTCGGAATATCGCCCTCCTTTTTCGAGTAACGCTGTATGATTTCCCGTTTCGATTATTTTTCCCCGTTCCATTACTATAATTTTATCAGCGTTTACAATAGTTGAAAGTCTATGAGCTATAACTACAGATGTTCTGCCTTTCATTAAATTTTCCAAAGCGTCTTGCACCAATTCCTCTGATTCAGAATCAAGAGCGCTGGTCGCCTCGTCTAATATAAGAAATTTTGGATTTTTTAAAAATACCCGCGCTATGGCTATGCGTTGTTTTTGTCCTCCTGATAATCCTATGCCTCTTTCTCCCAGTATAGTATCAAATTTTTGAGGTGTTTTTATTATAAAATCATAAGCGTTTGCGGCTTTGGCGGCGTCTTCCACTTCTTTATCTGTAGCGTTAGGTTTACCGTATAGTATATTTTCTTTTATTGTGCCGGAAAAGAGTAACGTGTCCTGAAATACCATTCCCATTTTCTCATACAAAGATTTTAGAGAATAATCCTTAATATCTACTCCGTTAATTATGACGCTTCCTTTAATTGGGTCGTAAAAGCGGGTCAATATATTCACCAGTGTGGTTTTCCCGCACCCGCTTGAGCCTACCAGGGCTATATTTTCTCCTTGTTTGATACTAAAGTCAATATCATATAAAGTATAATTTTTATCTTCCTCATTGTATTTAAAGTACACATGATTAAAGGCTAGGTTTATGGGCGTATTATGCTCAAGTGTTATAGCTTTACTTTTTTCCTTTATATCGAGAGGAGTATCTAATATCTCGAATACTCTCTCAATTCCGGCGACGCTTTTTGAGTATGTAAGATTCAATTCGGCGAATCTCCTTAAAGGTGTTATAAAGTATCCCAAGTATGAGTAAAATATAATTAAGTCACCTATAGTCATGGTATCTTTCGCTATATATACAGCCGATAAGCATACTACAATTGAAACTGTTATTTCTGATAAAGAGCTTGTGACAGCTTCTCCCAATGAGCTGTAACGGTTTGTTTTTCGTGTGAAGCCATAAATTTTTTCTGAGTATTTGTTAAATTTGCCTATCTCATAGTCTTCCATATTAAAGAGTTTAATGGTAGCGAAACCCGCCATACGTTCCTGAGTATATCCTGAGATTTCTGAAATATTATTTTGGACTTTTTTACTTGCCTTATAAATCTGTATACGGATTTTTTTAGTAATAATAACTGACAAGGGCACAGCGATAGAGCATATTAATGTAAGCGGTACGTTAATCGAAAACATAAGGATTATGTATATCATAAACATTATGAAGTCAATCCAAACGTTTGTAGCTACGTTCCATATAAAACCGTTTACTGAATCCACATCGCTGCTTATTCTTGTGACAAGATTTCCGGATTTATTTTTATGATGAAATAAAGCCGACATTTTCAGCAGGTGATTATATAGCTGGCATCGCATAGTATGGGTTATTTTATTAGCCGCCTCCAGTGAACAGACCTGTCTTAAAAACGCCGATGGAATATATATAAATGAATATATCATAAGCAATATCATGAGCCATTTTAAAATCTCGTTTATCTTTTCACCTGTCGTTAATATTTCGGATACGAGCAAAGTGTCTGTAAAATATTTTAAAACCTGAGGAAGTATCAAGGGAAGTATTAATTTTAACACTCCGAAAACAGTTGAAATCAATATAAGGTACCAGTAAGGTTTTATATATAACAGCAAACGGACAATACTTTTTTTCTTTATATTCATAATTAAGTCTCCTCCAATCTACGGTATGTCTCAAAACTTTGAAAAATGATATATATTCATGTTATATTAAAATACTAAGATATTCAATTAAATATATGCTCGAATTTTTGACAAATCTTATATATTATGATATACTCTAAACTACAGCGATTACAGTATATATAGAAAAAATATTTTATTCAAAAGGCGGTTTTACTTTTTAAAAGTAAAATTGTGTTCGTCCATGTTCTTCACAGCGCTATTTTAGCGAAAGGCGTTTTGCTTTTTAAACGCCTGGGTGAGAAATGTTGAATAAAATATTTTTTCTTTTCTCCGTTTATTCTGGAATTGTTGTAGGGCAAGTATTGAGTTATTATAATTTCATAGTTTTGAGGTATATTTTCAATTTTATTGATTATATCAAAGGAGATGGGTGAAGTGGCTCTTCCTATTCCTGAGGGAAAACAAATTATTGTTGAAAGGAATTTAAGACCGTCCAGATTTTGTATGCCGTCTATGGAAATGGCTACAGACCATTATAGTGTAGGGTATGTTGTTACGGGAGACCGAAAAGTAATTATGCCTTCACGAAGTTATAGTTATCATTCCGGAGACGCCACATTAGGAATACCGTATATGTATCATCGTACCATTTCAGATAGTGATATTCCCTATGACAGTTATATTATTAAATTTACTCCCGAATTTATTAAACCTTTTATTAATCAGGCGAGGAAAAAGATATTTTATGAGCTATGCGAGCATAGGGTGTTTCATTTTTCTGATGAGATTCAGATTAAAATAGAGAGGATATTTTTTGAGATGCTTGAGGAGTATAATAAAAAAGCCTATTATACAGAGTTTATACTTCAGGGAATGCTATACAGGCTTTTAATAACCATATGGGAAAATAAACTCGACAACGATATTATGGGGCATAAATCTCCCCTGTCAAAATCCATAGTTGATATACTTATTTATATAGAAAATAACTACTATAAGAAAATTACTCTTGAAAAAACAGCTCAAATGGTTCATTTCTCAAACTCTTATTTTTCAAGAATGTTTAAGCTTCAGCTTGGGATACCTTTTACGGAGTATGTAAATAATGTACGTATTACCCAGGCCAAAAAAATGCTTATTCAAACAGATAAATCTATTATGGAAATAGCCCTGGACACAGGATATTGTCACGGCGATTATCTTTCCGTACAGTTTAAAAATAAAACGGGTATGACGCCTTCTCAATTTCGTAATAGTTTAAAAAAATAATTACGTATTGAGAAAAGAAGTCAAAAATCGATGGGGAAAAATATTTTTACTCCCATCGATTTTTTGATACCACGGTAAATAATAAACCTGTTCAATAATTTATATTGAACAGGTTTATTATTTACATACTCAGATACTCGTCGCAGTAATCTCTTAAACAGCAAGCCTCACATTCCGGTTTTCTCGCCTTGCAGATTTTTCTGCCATGGGCGATAACCTGAGTATTGTATCTTATCCAATGTTCTTTTGGAAAAATTTCCATAAGCTCAAACTCTATTTTAACAGGGTCGTCGCTTTCTGTAAAGCCCACTTTTTTTGAGATCCTTTTAACGTGAGTATCGACAACGATACTTGGAAGATTAAAAATATGGCTTCTCACAACATTTGCCGTTTTTCTTCCGACTCCAGGTATTTTTGTAAGTTCGTTAATATCAGACGGCATAACGCCGTTATATTTTTCCAAAAGCATACGACACGCGAGTATAATATTTTTAGCTTTATTTCTGTAAAAACCAGTGCTTTTAATGTCCTGTTCAAGCTCCGACAAATCGGCCTCGGCGAAATCCCGCAAAGCCGTGTATTTTTTGAATAAGTCTTTTGTAACGATATTAACTCTGTCGTCAGTACACTGGGCGCTTAATATTGTCGCTATTAAAAGCTGCCATTCGTTTTCGTGAACAAGATAACATTTATCTTCCGTAGGATAATTTTCATCAAGAAGTCTTAAAATGTTATCGACTTTTTCTTTAATTTTCATAGAACACCTCATTAATAAAACATTAAAGTTCAGCTTTTGAAAGAAGCTTGCTTTTATTAAAAAATCTACTTAATCCTATAAATATAAGAACCGCGAATATAATAAAACCTATTGTAAGTATTAACACCATTGGAGTGAAAGGCGACAGATTGAAAAATTCAGGGAACAATAAAATTCCTCCGGCGAATATTCCGCACATACAGGTGAAAAGAACGCCTCTTATTATGTTAAAGGGAATACAAACTTTAAATAAAAACATAAGTCTTATAAATCCGGTAACATAAACACATATTGTGGAGGATTCTGTTTTTGAGATGTCGAAAATACACTCAAAGACAAGTATTCCAAGAATAGAGATAAATACAGCCATGGATGGAGGCAGAGCAAGCCTCATTATATTTTGGAAAAAATTGCCTTTTATCCTTTTTTTATTGGGCTCAAGAGCGAGGATAATTCCTGGTATTCCTGAGCTTACGGCGTTAATAAGCGTTTGTTGAATAGGTATAAACGGATAGGGTATATGGACGAACAAAAATATAAACGCCAATCCAAGGGAATATAAGGTTCTTACCATAACTATAGCCGCTGACCTCTGAATATTATTTATAGAACGTCTTCCCTCAGCGACAACTTTAGGCATAGAGTCAAAGTTTGAGTCAAGCAGTATAAGCTGAGAAACGTTTCTAGCCGCGTCTGTTCCCGACGCCATCGCTATACTGCAGTCAGCCTCTTTAAGAGCGAGCACGTCGTTTACTCCGTCGCCTGTCATCGCTACTGTATGCCCGTTTTTTTGCATAGCGTTAATAAGTTCTTTTTTCTGAATTGGAGTCACTCTTCCGAATACCACATTTTCTGAAACAGAGCTGTCAATATTTTCGCTGTTGATGGTTGTGGCGTCGATTGCTTTCTCCCAGCCGTCAATTCCGGCGGCTTTTGCTATTCCGCTTACTGTTTCCACGTTATCTCCGGAAATAACTTTTATAGATACTCCCTGGTCTTTAAAATATTCCAATGTCTTTTTCGCTTCCGCTCTTATTTTATCTCGAATAAGTACAAAGGCTATGGGGGTTATTTCTTTTGGCAATTTTTTAGGTGAGCATTTATTTTTTGAGTGGGCGACGAGTATAACTCTGCTGTTTTTTGAGAACTCATTTATTTTTTCTTTAATGGCTAAAGGTATTTCGTCAAGTATAAACTCTGCGGCTCCCATTATGTAGGAACCATATTTCTCAAAATATACTCCTGACCATTTTTCCTGACTTGAAAAAGGGCATAATATAATTGGCTTCCAGTCACTTTTATTTATATATTTGTCTTTTATAGCGTTAAACGTGGGATTATTGTCCTCAAGAGAATTTACTATGGATGAAAGGGCGGTTTCTATTGTTTCACGGTAGGTTTCATCAAGTATAAATGTATCTATGACTTCCATAGAGCCCTCGGTAAGGGTTCCGGTTTTATCAAGGCATAAAGTGTCTACCCTGGCGAGAGTTTCTATACAGTAAAGTTCCTGTACAAGGACTTTATATCTAGCGAGCCTTACTACTCCCACCGCGAGAACTGTGCTTGAGAGAAGCATAAGTCCCTCTGGTATAATTGTGATAATAGCGGCGATACTTTGAACGACAGCCTTTTCAAATGTATTTTCATCAACGTTAAACTGATTTAACGCGATAATTATACCGACAGGTATTATGAAGAAAGATATAATTTTTACTATTTTATTGAGAGTACGCATAATTTCAGAGTTGATTTTTTTTATATATTTCGCTCCGCTCGAAATTTTAGAAACATAGTTATATTTTCCTACTCTTTCCGCTTTAGCGGTGCACTTTCCGCTGACTATAAAGCTTCCCGCCAGAAGCAAGTCACCTTCTTTTTTATAAATAGCGTCTGACTCGCCCGTTACAAAAGACTCGTTTACATCGCAGCTTCCTTTTACGATAATTGAATCCGTCACAACCTGATAACCGCTCTCAAATATGATAATGTCGTCAAGGACTATTTGCTCAATCGATATTTTTGTTCTTATTCCGTTTCTTATGACATCGGCTTTTGTTGAGGCTATAATTGACAGTTTATCAATAGTAAGCTTTGAGCGTATTTCCTGGATAACTCCTATAAATAAGTTGCAGAGTACAACACCCATAAATAAAATGTTTTTATACTCTCCTATAATAATTATTATAATCGCTAGGCTAAAGTTAAGAATATTAAAAAATGTGCATAAATTACCCGTTATAATTTGCAGAATTGTTTTTGTGGGAACAGTGTTTTCATCATTAAAAAGCCCTTCGGCAAATCTTTGGTTTACTTCGTTTTCGGAAAGACCTTTATCATAACTAGGCGTATACCGCCTTATTTTTTTTAGTTCATCATTGTTTTCAAGGTTATAGTTCATTATTTTCCTCCAATTAATTATAAGAACTTATTCTATATAGACGGTGATTAAATATCGCCGTCTCGTACCGAAGAGCGGATGCTTTAGGTCATATGCCTTAACTTGAGTGAGCCTCTAAGTTAGTATTAATGAAAAGCGAGCCACTGTGGGATTTTTTGTATAAAATCGAGAACTTATAATTGTGAGACAATTTAGAACGTATCTGAAAACTTTTCTCTGATTGTTAAAAATATATAAAGCCTGATTTTTATTTTGTTTTGATGTAATTTTTTTGTGTATTTTAATCTAGGGCGTGTCTGAAAACTATCATAAGATATCAGTTATATACGCAAAATATCCAAAAAATTATTAAAAAATAAACGAAAACGGTTCAATTAAACAGAAAAGCCTTTTTGTTTCGTTTTATTTTTTATAATTTTTCGCGCGTATTTTAGTTTTCAGATACCCTCTAATACAAAGGTATTTTGAAACGCCATAGGTTATTTGTGTTTTTATAAAATAAAAATACGAATGGTTTTTGACTTTTCAGATTCGTTCTGATAAATTTCTCATAAAACATTTTTTATTAATTTAATTTTTATAATTTATAATACAAGCAGTTTCCAAGCAAGTCATTTTTTCCGTAATAATCAAAAAGTACATACTGAGTTTCTTTTGTTATATCGGAAAAATTGTTTTGAGCGCCGAGGCATACGTTATAGTCAAACTTTTCTATATGGCACATTCTTGATAACTGTTTTGGACTGAAAGCTAGAAGATTCGGTATATATTTTTTTACATTATCAGTGTTCTCAAAAAATTTTCTCGCGAAAGATTTTGTCTCATCAAAACTATTTTGAGGAAGCCAATAAGGGAAATTTTTTATATTGTCGTTTAAATACATATCGAATTTCAAAATATTTTTAAGTTTGTCCAAATCTTTGGTATGTGAGAGACAAAATTCAAACATAATAGTATACAGTCTCATTTTGTTATGGGAGACTTCGTGGTAGTCACGCTCAATCCAATATAACGCTAATTTCTCGAAAAAAGAAAAAGGTCTGTCAAAAAGGTTTACCATAAATTTAACCGTATTTAAACACTTTCCTGAATTATAATATATTTCTACCATTTCAGCGATATATTTAAGAAACGTCATTTTACCGAAATTAATTTTTCCTGTAAATAAAACCTCATACGGCGGTTTCTCATTATAGACAATGCCGTATTTTTCAGAGTTTTTTCTAAGGCCGGAACCCCTTAGAAGTTTCAGGAAACCAAGCTGAATCTGTTCAGGATAGACCGTATAAACGTCGTCAAAGGACTTCTTAAATGAGTCGTAATCCTCAAACGGCAAGCCGGCTATTAAATCAAGATGCTGATGAATATTTTTAAAGCTCTTGATGATTGAGACTTTTTCTAAAAGTTTGGCAAGGTCAGTTTTTCTTTGAATAGAAGAAAGTGTTTGAGGATTTGTAGATTGTACTCCTATTTCAAGCTGGAAAAGTTGTTTTCTCGCTTTTTTCAGTACATTCAACATATCATCATCGATAATATCCGCTGAAATCTCAAAATGAAAGTTTGTTATGCCGTTATCGTTTTTAATCAGAAATTCCCATATTTCGACAGCGAATTTTTTATTACAGTTGAAGGTTCTGTCAACAAATTTTACTTGTTTTACTTTTTTGTCAAGAAAAAATTTTAAATCTTTAAAGGCTCGTTCTTTAGATAAAAACCTTACGCCTTTCTCAATGGAGGAGAGGCAGTATTGACAATTATACGGGCAGCCTCTTGAGGTTTCATAATATATTATTTTGTTTTGAAGCTCTTCAATAGAAAAATCATCATACACAAAAGGAATGTCGTCAAGAGTGAGAGGGGTTCTTTTTTTTGTGACAACGATTTTTTCCTCATCATGATAGGCTATTCCGTCAATATCCGAGAGGTTTTTATTTTTATCTTTTAAGAAAGATATTATTTCAAAAGATGTTCTTTCTCCTTCTCCTATTGTTATAATATCCGCTCCCCTTTGAAATAAATACTCGTATTCATGGCTTACTTCCGGGCCTCCAAGTATTATTTTGGTATTTGGTAAAATTTTCTTTATGACGGAAACTATATTTAAAATCATTTCTATATTCCATATATAACACGAAAAACCGAGGACATCGGGTTTCATTTTATAAATTTCGGAAAATATAAATTCCTCACTGTTGTTTATTGTAAATTCAGCGATGTTTATATTTATATTAAATTTTGCGCAGTATTTTTTTATACTCCTAAGAGCCAGTGAGGAATGAATAAATTTAGCGTTGAGCGCTATGAAAACAGTTTTTATAACAATCACCTCAGTCTATTGAAGTATTTATTAAATATCAACGACTGCGGAGAGAACATCTCCTATGCTGTCGTGAATGACGAGATTAGCTCTTTCGTCGTAAGAAGTTTTAGACTTATTTATAAGAATAAGTTTATTGCCTTTATAGTAGTTCACAAGACCGGCAGCAGGATAAACCACAAGGCTTGTCCCGCCGACAATAAGTACGTCGGCGCTGTTTATATATTTGCAGGCGGAACTTAAAACATAATCGTCAAGGCCCTCCTCATAAAGAATAACGTCGGGTTTTATCAATGAACCGCATTTTTCACAGTAGGGTACTTTTTCTGATTTTAAAATAAAATCCACATCGTAAAATTTTTCGCACTTTATACAATAATTTCTGAAGACTGAACCATGAAGCTCAAAAACATTTTTACTTCCCGCCATCTGGTGGAGGTTGTCGATATTTTGAGTTATAACAGCTTTAAGTTTTCCACGCTCCTCGAGCTTTGCTAAAGCTATATGCGCTTTATTGGGCTTAGCGTTTTTATATATAAGATTATTTTTATAATAATCATAGAACAATTCTGTATGTTTTACAAAAAATGAGTGACTTATAAGGCTTTCAGGAGAGTAGCCGTATTTATTAACGGCGTTGTAAAGTCCTTTTTCACTTCTAAAATCTGGAATGTTACTTTCTGTCGATACACCAGCGCCTCCTAAAAACACAATATTATCGCTTTTATCAATTATTTCCCTTAGTTCTTTATAAGCCATAAAATCACCTTCTCTTTCCAACGGATAATGCCGCAATTTTTTACAATACGTTTTGATATATGAGTACTACAATATAAATATAATTCAAATTTAAGGAGTGGTACTGATGGAATTTAAAAATTTATTTGAGAGTTTCAATCAAAATGGAAAGCTTGTTTTATCTGATAAACTTTTTTCCCTGCGGTTTGGAGAGCTTTGTTTTAATGAGCATCCTGACTTTGAAGGCGTATTCCTAAAACACATAATTACCTCAAAGCAAACAAACGGGATGTTTAGCTATCATCTGGTAAAAATTGAGCCTAATAAAAAAATTGGGGAACATATCCATAAAAATCAGTTTGAGACCCACGAAATTATCGCTGGAAATGGAGTGTGTGTCAACAACGGTACAGAGATAATATACAGACCTGGGATAATCTCAATTTTAGAGAAAAACACCCCTCATAAGATTATCGCGGGAGACAATGGCCTTTATATATTCGCTAAATTTATACCAGCTTTGTGTTAAAATCAATATTTTGTTCTAAAGCCATTTTATAATCCGTAGGTGTAAGTCCGACAATATCCTTAAAATATTTTATAAAATGGCTTTGGTCATAAAATCCTGTATTAACCGCTATTTCTGTTAAAGAAATATTTTCTTTGATAAGTTTTTGAGCTTTTCTTATACGGTTTTGTATTAAAAATTTATGAGGAGTGAGTCCTATTTTAGTTTTAAAATTTCTTATAAACTGATATTTACTTATATATTCTGTTTTCGCCATATTATAGATATTTATACTATTTTCAGGATATATTTCAAGACGGTTTTTAAGATTTTTATTAATTCCGAAATTTTCCTCATATTTTATAAATTTAAGTTTATAAGCTGTCAAATTCGTAAATTTGCGAGAGATAGAGTCGGTAAAAAAGTTTAAGCGGTTTTCTTTAAGAAAATCCTCGATTTTATGTTTTATTTCATCTATGGATAACTTTTTGACGACTTTTTTATTTACGCATATACTTGCCATGGAGTATGGATTTATTGGCGTTATACTATGCGGAGTATAGGGAGGAATAATAAAAAAATCATTTTTTTTATAAAAATCCGTTTTACCGTTTATATTTATTTTTATAACGCCTTCTGTTATTATTCCCGCCGTAAAATGAAAAACATGATTATGAACATGATAAGGAATCAATGATTTTTCGCATAAAATTATCTCAAGGCAGTTTTCAGTGTCGGAAATATAGCGGATGTTTTTATATTTTTTCATAAGACATTTTTATTTTTTGTATTTTTTTACAAATTTCTCAATTTTATCAAGCGCCGCGTTAATATCTTTAATAGAGTAAGCGTACGAACAGCGTATAAACCCTTCTCCGCAGTCTCCCAAAGCTGTTCCGGGAACGACGGCGACCTTTTCCTCGTGAAGAAGTTTTTCACAAAATTCGTCTGATGTCATACCTGTAACGGAAATAGACGGAAAAAGATAAAATGCCCCTAATGCCTCAAAGCACTCAAGACCCATGTCTCTGAACCCTTTAAGCATAACCCGCCTTCTTCTGTCATATTCTTTTCGCATTTTGCTCACGTTTTCCTCACAGCTTCTTAATCCCTCAACCGCCGAGTATTGGCTTATCGTAGGGGCGCACATAATAATATACTGATGAATTTTAAGCATAGCCGATATAATATCGGGGGGAGCGGCGGCATAGCCAAGGCGCCAGCCTGTCATGGCGAAAGACTTAGAGAATCCGTTGAGTACGATTGTTTTTTCATACATTCCCTCTATTTCAGCGATAGACACATGTTTTCTGTCACCGTATGTAAGCTCTGAGTAAATCTCGTCGCTTATAACGACAATATCTCTTTCTCTCAGAACTTTGGCGATTTTTTCAAGGTCTTCCCTCTCCATAATCGCTCCTGTCGGATTATTTGGATATGGGAGAATAAGAGCTTTTGTTTTATCGGTTATCTTCTCAAGGATCTCCTCAGGAGTAAGTCTGAAATTATTCTCAACTTTTGTGGTAATAACGACAGGCGTACCCCCCGCCATAATTATACAAGGTTTATATGAGACAAAAGAAGGCTCAGGAAGAAGAACCTCGTCTCCCTGGTCGATAATAGCCCTAAGGGCTATGTCAATTCCCTCGCTCGCTCCGACTGTCACAAGAATTTGATTTTTATAGTCATAGTCGAGGTTTATTTTATTTTTAAGGTATTTTGATATCTCTTTTCGTAATTCGGGAAGTCCGGCGTTTGACGTATAAACTGTTCTGCATTTTTCGATAGTATATATAGCCCTCTCACGAACCGCCCATGGAGTGTCGAAATCGGGTTCTCCTACGCCGAGAGAAATCGCCCCCTCGATTTCATTAGCCACGTCAAAAAACCTTCGTATTCCTGAATATGGTATATTTTTAATTTTTTCCGTAATAAAAGATTTTTTTTCTGTCATGGCGACACAATCATCCTTTCGTCACATTTTTTTTCCTCATCCAAAATAACTCCGTGATCTTTATATTTTTTTAGAACAAAATGGGTTGCTGTGCTTAAAACAGAGTCAAGAGTGGATAGTTTTGTTGAGATAAAAGAAGATATTTCTTTTAAATTTTTGCCTTCCATAATAATTGTTAAATCAAAAGCTCCGGACATGAGATAAACCGCTTTTACCTCGTCAAAGTTTTGTATTCTCTGCGCTATTTTATCAAATCCCTGATCTCTCTGAGGAGTAACTTTTACCTCAATCAGCGCGGTTACATATTCTCTTTCGGTATTATCCCAGTTTATAAGGGTGTTATAGCCACATATTACATTTTCACTCTCAAGTTTCTCAATACATTTTTTTATTTCCTCAATATCTTTTCCAAGCATATCCGCTATTTCTCTCGCTGAAATTCTGCTGTCTTTTTCCAAAAGTTCAAGAATATCTTTTTCCATAAACATCAATTCTCCTTTTCTGAGATGTTATTATATATTAAGGTATTAAAATTCACCGAATGTTATAAGCTTTTGTCGCCGACGGTGATATTTAATAAACGTTTATATTGTTTTCATGGTAAAAATATATAGAATTTTTACTGAGGTGTATCCGAAGGATAAAAAACTAACGTTTAAATTTTTAAGAAAGCGGCGGTCATATGATTTTTACAACTGTCAGATAATTTTCAGATACGCCTTAATGTTTAAATTATACTCCATTTTTTTGATTATTAAAAGACTATTTTTAATTTTTTTTATTTATCCAATCTCTATATATAATGGGCCCAACGGCATAAAAAAGAAAAAGCGTTTTACTGGAGCGTTCTGTTCTGTCACTTCGCGTATATTCCTGGAATTGTTTCAACGAAAGGCTCTTTAATTTTTAAACGCTTAAATTATAAAGGAAACACCGCACAAAGGAAAATAAAAATAATTTTTCAAATTTAAAATTTCCGTTATCGTGTCATTTTTCAAGAAAAATAATACTAACACTACAATTTTTTTAAAAAATTATTTTTATTTTCCTTTGTGCGGTATTTCCTAAAAATAATTTTTATATTATCTTATTTTTCATTCTCAAGTTGTTTGACTATAAAAAATATTGATTAATTTTTTAATCACCAAAATTGATATTTTGAATAATATAGAATATGAACCAAATGTTTTCTCTCCTTTTATTTCGGGAAAGTATTGAAGGGGCGGGAAAATTTAAATGATGTTAAAATTTTCCGCCGTTTTAATAAGCCCGTTTTATGGTTCATTTATTATTTTGAAAAGTCCTCATTTTATGGCGCGACCATATCTAAAATGAGGGCTTTTTCTAATAGGCCCGTTTTAAGCATCTGAAATGTCGTTTGGCAGATATTTTTTCTTTATACTTTCTGAGATATTTTATAAGTATTACCGTTAAAATTAAACTTTATATTATAAAAAATCTCTTTTCAATATTGTCACAGATGATTTGAATAGGTTATTATGAATTTAATAAAATAATATCTTCATATATTTTATTAAATATGTTATAATTAAAGTTATAACGTATTTGTTCTGAATTTTTTAAAATTGACTTTTTATAGTTAAAACTAAAAACAAGTTATGAAAGCGTTATAATTTTAATCAGTTTTTATTATTTTAATTTTGGAGTGAGTATTTATGAAAATTGTTTCGTTGCATGCCGCTATGCCAGCCTTTGAACAGGGACTTAACAATGTTTCTCAAATTTTGAGAAATACTTTTTATGAGTTGGGCGTGGAGGTTGAGGAAATTAACCTTTCGCTTTTTGATATTCATTTTTTTGATGGTATAAAATCTCAGTCTGTTGAAAATATTTTACATAGGGTTTCGGTCGCCGACGGGGTTATTTTTGAGTCGACGTCGGTTTTGTCAATGCCCTGCGGAATTTTACAGACATTTATTGAGCATCTTGGTTATGGAATTTATAAAAATGTTTTTCAGGGTAAAAAGTGTTTCTGCGTTACGGTATCTCGGGATGGAAGCGAAAAAAAAGCCTGTGACCGTATAACTGACGTTATATCATATTTTGGGGGAATTGATACGGGCAAAATAACTATTTCGGAGAATGACGCCGTAAAAGCTATGAACGAGCCCTATATCAGGGAGGCTGTTGAGAAATACGCTGAGGATTTATACAGGATTTTAAAACAAGATAGAAATTTTATTATTCCTCAAGGCAAAATGGCAATTGATAACGGCTCGGATTTTAATTTTAATGAAAACGCAAATAAAATTATAAGTGAGCCTAAAGCGAAAAAAATCAAGACAAGTGAGATATTAAGGGAAATTGATTACAGTGAGTTTGATGCGCGTCAAGAGGAGGACATAAAAGAAATTTCAAAAATTCTGACAAGCCAGTATAACAATGAAAAATCAGACGAGGAAAAAGGCGGGAATGTTTTTTTTCAGCAGGGTTATCAAAATTATTATCAGGATTTAAACGGCAGTTTCTCAAACGTTGTTCCTCATATTAAAAGCTGTCAGCAAAGAACACAGAGCCTTTATCACTATTTTCAGCCTCAGCTGTCATCAGGTATTGAGGCGGTTATTCAAATAAACGTAAAAGGCGACGAGAAATTTGAGGGGTATCTTGTGATAAGAGGGGGAAATTGCGAATATTTTGACGGGGTTCATGAAAATCCTGACGTTACGGTATTTTCTGATTGTTCTGTATGGCTTGACATTTTAAATGGAAAGTATACTATTCAAAAGGCTTTTATGATAGGGCAGCTTAAAGTAAGGGGGAATTTTGTTCTTATGACAAAGTTTGACCAGCTTTTTAAAATACCTAAATAAATTTATTTCTTTGTTGATTTTACCTCTTATGTTTAGTATAATTATGGCAAAAATAAAATTAGTTTTATTTTTTGACAATCTTTAAGAAAAGAGGCGTTTTTATTTATGAAGTTTACAAAAATGCAAGGCTGTGGGAACGATTATGTTTATGTGAACTGTTTTGCGGAGAAAGTTGAGAATCCGTCTGAACTCGCTAAAATTATCAGCGACAGGCATTTTGGAGTCGGATCGGACGGACTTATTCTTATTATGCCGAGCGAAACCGCGGATTGCCGTATGAGAATGTTTAACTGGGACGGCTCAGAATCCGAAATGTGCGGAAACGGTGTAAGATGTGTCGGAAAGTATGTTCATGACAGAGGAATAGTAAATAAGGATACGATTACGGTTGAGACTCTCGCCGGAATTAAAATTTTAAATCTTAAATTAGATGATGAAAATCAAACTATTTCTTTAACGGTTGATATGGGAGAGCCTATTTTGAAAGCTTCCGATATTCCTGTTGTTTCAGAGGAAAATCCCGTGAAAAATCTCACTCTTAAAGCTTTTGACAGAGAATTTACTTTTACTTGTGTATCAATGGGAAATCCTCACGCCGTAACATTTATTGATAATGTTGATGATTTTAATATTGAGAAATATGGTTCTGTGCTTGAGACGGACGAGCATTTTCCAAAACGCGCTAACATCGAGTTTGTTCAGATTATAGATAAAAGTCATCTTAAAATGAGGGTTTGGGAAAGAGGCACGGGAGAGACTCTCGCCTGCGGAACAGGTACGTGCGCTACGGTTGTAGCCGCCGCTCTTAATGAGAAATCCGACAGAAACAACGTGGACGTTAAACTTCTTGGGGGGCATTTACAAATTACGTGGGATGAAAAAGACAATCACGTATATATGACAGGACCGGCCGAATTTTCATTTGACGGCGTATGGGAAAAATAGATATGAAAATAAAACGCTGAATATATTGGGCTATTAAAAATTATTGGATATGTCCAGCGTTTTTCGGATGAAATATATACTTAGCTCCTATACAGCAATATTTTGAAAAAATTTATTGTTTTATAAGTTTTTGATTTATATATAGTTATTAGATTTTTTTGAAACTTCGCGGCAATTCAGAGGGGTTGGGAAAAATTACTTTCATTTAAAACTTCTTTACGCTTTCAGTGTAAAAAAACAAAACATATTTGGCTGAAATTTTGAATAAAATAATTTTTTCTTCCCTATAAAATTGCCTTAATTAAATAGTTTTGAAAGAAGTCTATTATTAAGTTAAAAAATACGACAGTTTTTGATTTATATGGATAGAGAGAGTTATGGATAAAAAAATTGTTCTTAAATTATATGATTTTACTATGAACAGAAAAGGTGTTTATAATTTTATTAAATTTATTATTAATGTTTCAGCTTATATATTTTTTCTGATGTTTGGTATAATGACGATTACGCTTGCGGTTACTGGAAATGAAAAGATTTTTAAATTTTTTTTTGTAACTGTTTTTATTATTTTTTTTAATATGTTTGTAAGAAAATTGATAGGAAGAAAGAGACCTTTCGATGTTCTTAAAATAAACAGCATTGTAAGTCATAAAAGCGCTGGTTCTTTTCCAAGTAATCATTCCGCTTCGGCTATGGCTATAGCGTTTGCTTTTTTTTATGTAAGCCGTACTTGTGGAGCTATTATTTTTGTTATGGCTGTTGTTACAGGTATGGCTAGGGTATTTGCCGGATTACATTATTTATCGGATGTGCTCGCCGGATTTTTTGTCGGTATATTTTTAGGTTATATCGGTTTTTTTTGTGTTTAAAGAAAATCTATTATAAAAAATTTATTTTACGACTGGCTGAGTTTTTGTCAAGGAGATTTTATTTATGAGAATTAAAAATATTTTTCTTATTGGGCTTTTAAATATTGTTTTTCTTTTTTCATCATGTTCTGAGAATTCTTTGGAAACAAAAGAGGAACGAAAAGAGGAGATTAAATCTAGTTATACGGAAGGCTCTCCTGAATATATCGCGGATAGTTTTCTTTTGAAATTTAAGGCTAATAATATCGCTGATATGAGAAGTTATATGATTGACGGCATTTTTTCACTTGATGAAAATTCATTGGCTCAAAATGAGGCTGTCAAATACACATGGGATACCATTACTGAAAATTTTGAGTATGAGTTTCTAAATAGCGAGATTAAAAATGATGATGCTCGCATTATGGTGAAAATGAGGAATATAGCGATGTCCGCTGTTATGATGGATACTTATGAGGAGTTTAACACGAAGGAAATTTCCAGAAAACAGGACGCTAAAGAGGAAGATATTGTCGCCGAGTTTTACCCTATATTAAAAAAATATACCGAAAATTATAAGAATAAAGAAAAACTTGAGAAAACTGTGCCTATAGACCTTATTAAAAGCGGTGATAAATGGGAAATAGTAAATGATATAGCGGTTTTTGACGCTATGACGGGAGACTATATGTCTTTTGTTTTAAGAGACCTTAAAAATTATGTTATTTTGGAAGATGGTGAGAACGGTTAACCGCCAATTAAGAGAGTTTAACATACTTAGTAAGTCTCTCAGCTTTTCGGGTGAGGGGGGGCTTACTCTTATATTTAGTGTGAGCGCAAACTCACACTAAATATAAAGGGATTGTAAAACTCTGTGTGTTTAGAGTATTTTTACTAAAAAAGCGCGAATAGTCTTTGAGCTGATATTATGTCAATAAACTTGAAAATAAACAAGTTCAGCGGTTAAAAATTATTTTTACGATATTGCCGTCAGTTGTCATAGGTTTTGTAAATAACTGCTTTCCGTTGCCTTGCGAAAATAATTTTTATCACGCTTTCTTTTGCTTTTTCTCAAGCCTGTTGACTATAAATTTTTTAATATATAGCGAAACAATAAAAAATGAACAGAAAAAAGTTAATAAAATATGACATACTCAAAGAATTATTTTATTATTTCTCTCTGAGAATTTTATGAATTGGTATAATTAACTATGGAAGGGTTTTTATGCGGCTTTAATACGTCGGAGATGTTAGTTCTTATAAAAATAGAATGTTTTATTAAAAATGATATTATCTTTTTTTGATTTTTGACGATATATACTATGAGAGAATCTCATACCTATTTTTAGAAATTGTTTTATAACTATATAGTTTAGCGTTAAAAAAAATAAGGGAAAGTCTTTGAAGACATACTTTGTATGTTTATAGTTGCTGAATTTGAAAAGGTAAAAAAAGACGGGACTGAAATTAGTTTACTGGCTGGAGGAGGAAAATCATAGTCCATAACCTTTGCCGACTGACTTTAATGTGACAAAATGTGTTTTCAGCCGTTGAAACTTTTTTATTTTTAAATTTATTTACTATAACGTTTATTTTTAAACATACATAATGTTTTTGCTGACTCTTGGTAATATGTTGTTATGTAAGTCAAAGGGAGATTGATATTATGATTATAGATTCTTATAATGTCTCAATGAATTCATCAAGAAAAAGCAGAACCGTTCAAACAAGAGAGACAGAGGAGAAAAGAAAGACAAAAGGCTCTAACATTACTACGAAAGTCAGTTCAAAAGACGTTTTAACTATTTCTGATGAGGCAAGGGAATATCTCGCTAAAAACAGATCTTCGTTAAATCAAGCTGAAAGAGTTTCTTTTAATGAGAACAATTTTGAAAGTATAATTGATGATCCTGAAAAAGATGATGATAAAAAAAATATGAGAAATAATTCTAATGTTAAAGAAGTGACTCTAGCCACAGCTGCTGCGTCTAAACAAAACGCCGCCACAAGGATTGAGGACGCTTACACAATAAAGATTAAAGCTCTTTTAAAAATTTTAGAGGCTTTGATTAAGCCTAAAGGCAAGGGACATTCTTATGATTTTTTTGATAAAATGTCTAAATTATCAGATAATTTAAAAGGATTAAAAGAAAGAATAGATTTTGACAAAGATTCTGACAATTTTACGCTGTTAAATGGTAGCGGCGGAGGAAGCGGCAGCAATACCACAGTTTGGCAGGTTGAGAGAAAGGAATCTGTTTTTGTTAAAGAAGAAGAGGTGACCGCTTTTTCGTCTACGGGGGTTGTTAAAACCGCCGACGGAAGAGAAATCGCTTTTAACGTAAGTGTCGAGATGTCAAGAAGTTTTGAGCAATATATGGAAAAACAAACGTCGGAAGAAGTTGTACTGCAGGATCCTTTGGTTATAAATTTAGATTCAGTTCCGGCTAATATTAGTGACCAGACTTTCTTTTTTGACCTTGACGCTGATGGGGAAAAAGAAGAAATTTCACAGCTCGGAAAAGGCAGCGGTTTTTTAGCCTTAGACAAAAACGGCGACGGTGTTATTAACGACGGGAGTGAGCTTTTTGGCGCTATGACAGGTAATGGTTTTGAGGAGCTTGCCAAGTATGACGATGATGGAAACGGATGGATTGATGAGGCGGACGCTATTTACAGCAAATTAAAAGTATGGACAAAAGATGAAAACGGAAAGGATGTTTTGCTTTCTCTTAAAGAGGCGGATTTGGGCGCTATATATTTAAACAATGTTTCCACAGAGTTTAGTGTAAACGATAAGGAAACAAATCAGCGTAACGCTCAGGTTAGAAATACGGGGGTTTATCTTAAAGAAAGCGGCGGAGCGGGCAGTATTCAGCAAATTGATTTCGCTGTGAGAAAATAATTAGATTTTAAGTTTCAGATTTATATTGTGGAAAGACGGCTAAGTTCATATTATAGGAAATAGCCGTTTTTCTTATGTGTGGCGGGAAAAAAAATTACAATAGATATTGTTTAAAGTTTGATAAAAACTTATTCGATTATAAATTTGACGTGATATAATAAAAAAAATAAAAAAACTCTTTTATTTTTTTTGAAAGTGTGATATAATGAAATATAGTTGGAGAGTTGACCGAGCGGCTTAAGGTGCGAAACTCGAAATTTCGTGTTCTATTTGCGTAGGACCTAGGGTTCGAATCCCTAACTCTCCGTTTTTAATCTAATGAGGAAGTTACCTGTTTTTTAGGCGAGGAGCTTTCTTTTTTATTTTATATACAATTTGAGCGTGGACTCATATTGGATATAAAAGCATTGTAAAATGCCGTTGGTTATAAGTATTTTTATAAAATAGATATAAAATGTGAATAAGTTTTATATTTTGAGAGAAACTGCCGATTCAAGATTTTTTTGGTCTTGAACCGGCAGTTTATTTTTATGAGTTGAATAAACCTGCCGACTGCAGAAGCAAAAGAAATAACATAATGGGCGCGATGAATTTAATCATTATAATATAAAGCCATTTTCTTCTGAATTTATATTTTCCTTGTGTGACTTCTTCAATTATTACATCAGGTTTTACCACCCAGCCGATAAGGACACATGTTAAAAGCGCTACTAATGGCATTAAGCAGTTATTGCTGATGTAATCCAGAACGTCTAAAATTTGACCAACAGTTCCATTTGGGAGCGTTAACTTAAAGAAAAGAGAATTATATCCTAAACATACGACACAGCCTATTATTAAAGTATACACGGATACTATAACGGTACTCTTTTTCCTTGAGAAGCCAAAGTGGTCCATAATACTTGAGACGATTGCTTCCATTACTGAAACGGAAGATGTTACCGCAGCGAAAGACACAATTAAAAAGAAGGTAAATCCAATAATATTACCTATGCTTCCCATAGCGGTGAATACTTTAGGTAAAGAGACAAATATAAGTCCAGGCCCGGTCGACATACCATTCGCTCCCATAAACGTAAAGACAGCCGGAACAATCATAAGGCCAGCAAGCAGAGCGATTAACGTATCAAAAAACTCAATTTGATTAATTGAGTGCATTAAATTTGTATCTTTACGCACATATGAGCCGTAGGCTACCATAATTCCCATAGCCACGCTTATAGAAAAAAACAGTTGCCCCATAGCGTCCATTAGTATTATAAAAAATTCTTTTATTGAGATTTCGGAAAAATTCGGTACAAGATAAACTTTTAATCCCTCTAAACCGGTTCTAACTGTGCCGTTTGGCTCGGTGTGTTCTAAAGTCAGAGAAAAAAGGGAAATTCCGACTATCATCACTACTAATATAGGCATTAAAATTTTACTGTATCGCTCAATCCCTTTTTCTACTCCGCGGTATACTATGACAGCAGTGATCCCAAAAAATATTAACATATATATCAACGGTTGAAAAGTACCGGAAATATATCCTGAGAAATATTCTTCCGCCGCCGCCTCGGCACCCTGATTTGTTAAATAAATAGCTAAATATTTAAATACCCATCCTCCTATAGAGCAGTAATAGGGTAAAATTAATATAGGTACTAAACAGGCAAGGACGCCAATACCTTTCCAGCGCCGATTTATTTTTCCATACGCTGTAAGAGGGCTTTGTTTGGTTTTTCTCCCGATGGCTACTTCCGTTGTCAATAATGAAAAACCAAAAGTCAACGCCAGGATGATATAACAAAATATAAATATCCCGCCGCCGTCTTTCGCCGCCAAATATGGAAAGCGCCATATATTTCCTAAGCCAACGGCGCTTCCAGCTGCTGCCATTATAAAACCTAACTGACCTGAAAAACTGCTTCTATTAGTTTGTTTTTTCATTTTACTCACCTACTGTAAATAATATTTTATGTTATAGTCAATTAATATGGAAAGAAATAATTTATAGCGAAACAATAAAAGAATGAAGAGGCAAATTTTAATAGAAACTTATATATCAAGTAATTATTTTATTGTTTTGTTATAAAAGCTTTGAAAATTGCTATAATTGACTATATGTAAATAAACGGAGGGAGTTTATTTACGGTTTATTTTTTTAAAGCTATTAAAATAAAAATCTTTACGGAAAGTATCACTCCTTTTATTAATTATTTTAACTTAATTTAGGGGACCGCTGTTTAAATTATTTAGACATATATTATAATTAATCAACTCCTATAATTTATATTTTTGTCACTACCAATTTTACCAGTTTTTTTATAGATATTCAACAAACATTTTAATATCTGTTATTTTTTATTTCATTTTATTGAATATATAGTCAACAAACTTGAAAATGAGCAAAAGGAAGCGGGGAAAAAATCATTTTTACAAGGCGCTGGAAGGTAAGTTTGTTGACTATAAAATTAAGAGGAATGTGTTTTTTACAGCACTTCCAATTTAAACAAAAAACACTTTATGAGTGAGAGGCACTGAAATTGTAGCGAAAGGCATTTGAGTATCACACATCGAAAGTGTAAAGAAGATCGTGAGGAAATCTAAAAAAATTTCAAATAAAATAAGTTTTGTCTTTATTTATAATGGAATTGATATAAAAATGTAAATCTTATTTTTATTCAGTAAAAAAATAAAAAAATAAAACAAACTAGAGAGTATCTGAAAACAAAAATACGTGCGAAAAATTATAAAAAATAAAACGAAATAGAAAGGATATTCTGTTTAATTGAACCGTTTTCGTTTATTTTTAATAATTTTTTGGATATTTCTCGTATATAACTGATAGCTTATGATAGTTTTCAGATACGCCCTAAAGGAAAATTTCATTTTTCTCAGTTTGTTTTATTTTTTTGAATTTTTGTGCATATAATTAATCGGCTATATGTTTATGTGTTAAAAGAGCTGCTCTCAGAGAGATGAGGATATTTAATCGTATTTATATAAATGTTTTTTACTGAAAGTTAATTATTTTTAAAATGTTTATTAATCAAGTTTATGGCTATTTCCTTAGCGTCAGCTCCGGCGACGGTTTTTCCTGTGTCGTTGTCAAGAAACACGGCGAAATACTCAACAGAGCTATTTTGCTCAAAAAAGCCGACAAACCACGCTTGATTATATCCTGTGCCTGTTTTGCCGTAGAGATGTATATCATAAGGGTTTTCAGCTGCCATAATATCTTTTAAAACGGAAATGGTTTTTGATGAAAAACAGACTTTATCAGTGAAAACGCTTTTAAGAACATCAATTTGATTAATAGGAGATATTTTTAGCGATGAGCCAAGCCAAAAGCCGTTAAGGTCAGAAGGTTTTCTTTCACCTGTACCTTCCCATTGAGAAATGTCTTTGTTGCCGTAATTTAACTGATTTAGCGTTTTTTGAATGATTTCAGCGCCTGTTTTGTCTATTAGTTGTCTAAAATACCATACGCAGGATTCTTTATACGCTTCTTTTAAAGTTAAGTCATTATTCCAGCTTTCAAATGGATAATTCGTTCCGTTATATAGCATTTTATCGTCGGCAGAAGAAATTATATTATTTTCAAGAGCCGCTCCCGCCGATACTATTTTAAATGTTGACCATGGGGAAAATTCTTTATAACACATATCTTTGTTATAATATGTATATTTACCGTTTTCCGAATTATAAAATACGGCGCAGCCATTTATTCCATTAAAGTATTCATTAAAGTTTATTTCGTTATCGGTGACTTCATCAATGTTATCACATCCGGTGAAAATTAATATTAACGTAGTAAAGAGTAAAAATAAATTTTTCATAATCATTCTCCTTTAATATTACAAATGTAGTATTTAACGACAAACACCCTCACTTAAATATTACACTTGTAGCATTTAGTTGTCAATATTTTTTTTAAAAATATTTAACAGAATGTTATAGGCTGTTTTTCCGTCGGCTCCTTTTCCGTCTATATATACAGAGAAATAATATTTATTCTTATAAGCCCCGACAAACCAGCCTTTATTATTTCCGCTTCCTGTTTTTCCGTAAAAGCCATCTGATATTTTTATTGAGTTTTTAATAAAATCAACATTAGGCGTATTAAATACGTCTCTTATGAAATTCACCTGCTCAGCTGGGGATATTTCCAATGTTCCGTCAAGCCAGTAATTTTCTTTATTAAATCCTATATTTTTATTTCCGTAACTCATTTCGCTTAAAAAACTTTTAATGTTATTATATCCCATACTTTTATCTATATTGCGGAAATACCAATTTACACTGTTTTTCATCGCTGAGTTAATGTTTTGGTTTTTATTCCACTCATCAAAAACATAGTTTGCTCCGTTCCATTTCATAAAGTTATTGTCAGCGGATATAATGTTATTTTGGTATCCATTTAAAGCTATGGCTATTTTATATGTAGAGTAGGGCGGAAATCTTTTCTCAGCCATATCTTTGTTATGAACAAAATATTTGTCAAGGTTTTGGTCATACATTACAAAACAACCGTTATAACTGTTAAAGTACTCATTTAAATCTATATTTTCTATATTTAGTGAATTAAGGGAATAGTTATTAAAACTATATCCGAATATATTTATTGTATAACATGATAAAGAAGAAAATATAAACATAGAAAACAATATACAGGCGGAAAATTTTCTGCTGAAAGTTTTACCATATAGAGCGATTTTCTCAATCCTTGATTTGAGGCGGCCATATGCTCCGCCAAAATTACTTCTTAATTTTTCAGTGTTTTTTTCAGCGAGATTTAGTATCGCTTTCCCGTAGTTAGCTTTTAAGCCGGAGCCTATTATATTTAAAACTGTATAATCACAATATATTTCCATATCAAGACGTATTTTTTCAAATATGATATAAATAATGGGGTTAAACCAAAATAATATATTTAAGAGGCATAATATTGTGTTAAATGTAATGTCATTGTGTTTATGATGTGTTATTTCATGATTTATAATATATACGATATTGTTATTATCCCGAATGTTAAGTATATGACATGGCAGAACAACTACTTTTTTTATTATTCCAAAAGAAAAAGGGGTTTTAGCGTCGTCGGAAACGAGAATTTTTATATCGCCGTATGTTTTATATTCCAAAGCGTTTTTTATTATTCCACTTGTTTTGAGAAACGCCGCGGAATATATAAAAATGCCGATGAAAATACCTGTGAACCATATAATCATAATTATAACGGAAAGATTAATACTTTGTATTTCCTCATAGGGTTGTGAGCTTATCTCGTTGTATATAATATCAGCGTTTTCATATATTCCGGATATATCTCTGTTTGTAGGAATATTAATATAAATATCTATTTGAGGAACAAAGGCGAAAAGCATAATAAAAATAAAGAAAAACCACATATAATAGTCTATCCTCGGAGAAATAATATTTTTAAAAGTGATTTTAAAAAGGATTAAAGCAAGTCCTATAAATGATATAACAATATTAGATATTATAAAATGTGTTATAAACATCAGTGGTACCTCCTTAATGTAGGCATATTTGAAAAGCTTTAAAAGGGGAAAATATATATTTGCCTGTTAATTTAAAAATTTTTTAAAGTATATCGCTTCGGGAAATTTTTAGCGAGGGATAATAAAAGAATTGCTTTAGATATCAGGTTTATTAGATTTCCCTTGTTTATTCTTTTATTGGTTTCGCTATAAGTTTTGTTTTTTAAAGTGTTGGAGAATAAAATTTTTATATTTTATCCAGAAAATTTTTAAGCTCCCTAATTTCCTCTTTACTAAGCATATCGTTTTTGATAAAATTTAAAACAAGTTTATTAGCGGCTCCTTTATAAAATTTATTTAAAAAAGAGGATGTCTCGGCGTTGATATAATCATCTTTTTTGATAAGCGGAGAGTATATGAACATTCTGCCGTTTTTTTCATGGTTTATCGCTTTTTTCTTTTCTAATCGGCTTATAAGCGTTTGAATTGTTTTTGGCGTCCATTCTGTGCTTTTAACAAGAATATTAACTATATCATTTGTGCCGATGGGATATTTTTCCCATATTATTTTCATAACCTCAAATTCAGCTTCGGAAATTTGTATAATATTTTTCATTATTACACCACCTTATGCTACTCTTTTTTATAAAGTATCAGACATATTAGTAATCTATAGCGAAATAATATTCGTTATAATCTCAATATAATTTTATTTAAATCGGTAAAAACTTAAAAATAAATATAAAGTTATTTTTATAGATTTATATTATCATTTTAACACGGTTTTCGCAAGAAAAATAAAAAATGTTAAAATTTTTTGACAATGGGTATTTTTTGAGTTAAAATAACTATAATTGCGGAAAATTTATGATATTTTGCTTTATAAAAAATATTAATTGTTATTAGCGGGATTTTAACTGACAGGGCAAGTCCTACCGCTTTTAAGTGAGGGCGCTTATTCGGTCAGAGGGCGTTTATATGAATATAAAGACATTGTAAAACTCTGTGGGTTTAGAGTATTTTTATGAAATAAAGATACGAATAGTTTTTTATCAACTACTATATAGTTTTAAAATACTATCTAATCAAAAAATTTTGAAAGGAAATTATATTTATGGATATGCAAATCACAATTAAACGAAAACTTTATTCTCCTCAAGAACTTAAAGAACGTTTGCCTATGACGGAAAGAATGCTTAAAATAAAAGAGGAGAGAGATAATATAATAGCCGATATTTTAAGCGGTAAATCTAAAAAAATAATGCTTATTATAGGTCCTTGCTCAGCCGACAGAGAGGACGCTGTTTTAGAATATATACACAGGCTTAAAGTAATTCAAGAGAAGACAATGGATAAATTGATTATCATACCTCGTATTTATACCAATAAGCCAAGAACCACGGGAGACGGTTATAAAGGTATCGCTTTACAGCCAGACCCTACGGAAAAGCCTGATATGCTTAAAGGTCTTATGTCGTTAAGGGAGCTTCATATTCGCGCGGTTAAAGAAACAGAGCTTACATGCGCTGATGAGATGCTTTATCCGGAAAATCATGGCTATTTGTCTGATGTTTTATCCTATGTGGCCGTGGGGGCGCGTTCTGTTGAGAATCAACAGCACAGATTAACCGCGAGCGGCGTGGGTATCCCTGTTGGCATGAAAAATCCCACAAGCGGGGATATGGATGTTATGCTTAATTCCATTTACGCCGCTCAAAGACCTCATACGATTTCTTATAGGGGTTATGAGGTGGAGACCGCGGGAAATCCTTTCGCTCACGCTATATTGAGAGGGTATGTTAAAGAGGACGGAAAGTGTTACGCTAATTATCATTTTGAGGATTTAGAAAGATTATATACCGCGTATAATGAGCGTACTATAGAAAACAAAGCTGTTATCATTGATACAAATCACGCTAACTCGAATAAAAATTATTTGGCGCAGGTGAGAATTTGCAAAGAGGTTTTACACAGTTGTAAATTGTCTTCTGAGCTTCGCTCTTTTGTTAAAGGATTTATGATAGAAAGTTATTTAGAGGACGGAAATCAGAAAGTTGACGGAGGGTGTTACGGTAAGTCAATTACAGATCCTTGCTTGGGCTGGGATAAAACAGAAAAACTTATTTTTGATATTGCCGAGTTGGTTTAGAAAAAAGTTAAGGAGAGAAAAAATGAAAAGAATAGTAACGATACAAGACATATCATGCGTCGGTAAATGCTCAATTACGGTGGCGCTTCCCATAATCTCAGCGATGGGAGTTGAATGCGGAATTGTACCTACAGCAGTACTTTCAACGCATACTATGTTCAGCGGATTTACCTTTAAAGATCTTACAGAGGAAATTATACCTATAGCTGAGCACTGGGAGAAAGAAAATTTTAAATTTGACGCTATCTATACGGGATATCTTGGTTCATTTGAACAGATAAGGATTATTTCTGAATTTTTTGATAGATTTAAAACAGACGATAATATTATATTTATCGATCCTGTTATGGCTGATAATGGGAAACTTTATCCAGGGTTTGATAAGGCTTTTGCCTTAGAAATGGCGAAGCTTTGCTCAAAAGCTGATGTTATTGTTCCAAATCTTACCGAAGCGTGTTTCATGACAAATTCAAAATACAATCCGGATGGAGATGAGGCATATATAAAGGATATTCTTAAAAAGCTCGCAGAACTGGGCGCAAAAAAGGTTGTTCTTACGGGAATGAGTTTTGAGAAGGGGAAAACTGGTTTTGTGGGTATGGACAGCGAGTCAGGAAGCATATTTACTTATTCTCATGATATAGTAAACGCTATTTATCACGGGACAGGCGATGTATTTTCAAGCGCAACTGTCGGAGCGTTAATGAGAGGCAGGCCGCTTTCAGATGCTCTCAGAATTGCCGCTGATTATACTGTTGAGTGTATAAAGAAAACAATTAAAAACGGTAAATTAAACTGGTATGGGGTAGATTTTGAGGAAGCGCTTCCTATGCTTGTCAATAAAATAAATAAATAGCGTTTTTATAGCGTTCACAAACTTTTAGCGCAAAATAATAAATATTTTTTAGTTCACAAAATATTTATAAAATTTATAAACAAAAAAAGCTGAAATATTAAAAAATTTTTTAATATTTCAGCTTTTTTTATAAGTGTTTTAATTTTAAATTAGTTATAGTCAAATAAGCTTGAAAATGAATAATACTAATATCTCTTTAAATACTTGCTCTAAAACTATATAAAAACCCAAAAAATATTTTACGCGCGTTTACGTCAGAATTTTAGCGAAAGGCGGTTTTTAAACGCCCAAAGCGTAAAGAGAAGTATGTTTATAATTCGTAAAATTTTGAATAAAATAATTTTTTTGTTTTTTATACCGAGGAGGATATTATATCCGTTTATTCAAATGAGATTAGTATAAAAGGAGAAGAGATAAAAATTATTCTTACAAGGCAGAGGAAAGAGAGTGTAGCAAGACCTCTATGCTGACTGACAGAACATACGTAAGAATAATTTTTATATGTATATTATATATGGACAGATTAGGGCGTATCTGAAAACTATCATAAGCTATCAGTTATATAGGGAAATATCCAAAAAATTATTAAAAAATAAACGAAAACGGTTCAATTAAACAGAAAGGCCTTTCTGTTTCGTTTTATTTTTTATAATTTTTCGCGTGTATTTTAGTTTTCAGATACGCTCTAATATAATAAAGAATTTTATTTTTTTTTGTGAATATTATATTTTATAAAATCTTTTATAAGGAGAATTTAGTATGAGTAATTTTTTTGATATGGTAAAAAAAGTTGGCGGTATTTTTTATGTGAGGTGGGCTGTTACTTTATTTATAGCGGTGTGTGTTGGGTTTGGAATAGTAGGGCCAATTTTACATAGCTTTGACAATCAGGCGGTTGAAACAAGCGCCGCGAAAAAAAAGCTTCCTATTTACTGTGTTGGGACAGATGAAAAAAAGGTCGCTATTAGTTTTGACGCGGCTTGGGGAGCCGAAGATACTGATAGTTTATTAAAGGTTTTGAAAGACAATGACGTTAAAGCGACATTCTTTTTATGCGGCTATTGGGTTGATAAATATCCAGAAGAGGTAAAAAGAATTTATGAGGCTGGTCATACAATAGGCAATCACTCGAATACACATCCTCATGGAAACCAATTAAGCCTGCAAAAAAATAAAGAGGAAATTATGGCTGTACATCAGAAAGTTAAAGATTTACTTGGAATTGAAATGAATTTATATAGGCCGCCATTTGGCGAATATAATGATACGGTTTTGACAGCCGCGGAAGAATGCAGTTATTATCCTATTCAATGGGATGTTGATGTTTCCGTTATAAAGTAAAACTATTTTTTGATTTTAAAGACTATTAAGAATTTTTAAACAGGTTTTTGAATAAATGTTATAAAGTAAAACTAAAATTCACAAAAGAACAAAATTGAATAAACTTATAGAAGTTTATTTTGAGATTGTTCTTTATTTTTTTGCTTATGAAATACAAAAATATATAGATTGATAAGTTGATAAGTTGATAGATAAAAATTAATATATTAAAAAAAGGATTTTTTTAAAAGATAATACAGTAAAATTTTATAGTTCAAAAATATATTATTTTAATATGGTATATAAAATAAAGTTTGTTTTGACTGATAATTGTTGGCGGAATAAATTTTTATTGCCTGCTCTACTCATATATAAATTGGAACTAAAGGAGGTCTTTAAAATGAAATTTAAACATACACATCCAATTTATACAAATGAAACAGAACAGAAAAACGCTGTAAAAGAAAAATATGAAAAAATTTACGGCTCAATTATTGAGCAAAGAAAAAATAGTGAAAGCTTTTCTGTAATCCCAATAGCTGTCTAAGGGGGCGATAATATGGTTGCTGTTTATGTTAGGCAGTCTATTGACAAAAAGGATAGTATCTCAATCGAAAGTCAAATAGCTAAATGTATGACAGAAGTTGACGAAAACGATGACTTTAAGGTTTACAAAGACAAAGGCTTTTCCGGTAAAAACATTAACAGACCCGCTTTTACAGAGCTTATGAAAGATGTTAAACGTGGAAATATCAGCAAAATAGTCGTGTATCGTTTAGACCGATTCAGCCGTTCTATCGCTGATTTCGGCGCTGTATGGCAGATACTTTCAAGGTTTAATGTTGATTTTGTTTCTATTAATGAAAAATTTGACACAGGCAGTCCTATAGGTGTCGCTATGCTTAATATTATAATGGTTTTCGCACAGCTTGAGCGTGAAACTATTGCTGAACGTGTAAAAGACAACTATTATATGAGAGCAAAAACAGGAAGCTGGGTAGGCGGCCCTGCTCCGTATGGCTTTAAAATTATAAAAGTTAATCTTGATAACAGAAAAGTTTCAAAATTAACAACAAATAATGATATTGAAATAGTTAAGCGTATTTTCAACGAGTATTCATCAGAAAATATAAGCTTAGGAGAAATTTCAAAAAAGCTTACGAAAGAGGGAATACCCTGTGCTGGACGAAAAAGCTGGGACAATGTAACCGTTTCCCGTATTTTACATAATCCGATTTACGCTAAATGTACTTTAGAAGTATATTTATATTTAGAGCAAAAAGGGATTATAATTGAAAATGATATTGAAGAATTTAACGGAACAAAAGCCGGTATGATTATAGGAAAAAGGAATCGAAATCTTTCCAAATATAATGATGTTTCAAGTCAAAGGTTTTCTTTGGCACTGCATAACGGCGTAATTGACTCTGAAATATGGCTTAAATGTCAATATAAACTTGACGCGAATTCTCAAATCAAAAACACAGGAAAAGGGAAACACACTTGGCTGTCAGGTTTACTTAAATGCGGGAACTGCGGATACAGTCTTAAAATTATTTTGTCTAAAGGCAAAAGGTATCTTGTATGCAGTGGTAAAACTAATTACCACATTTGCGATAAAAGCTATGCGGGAGTTAATTTAACCGAAATTGAGGATGAAATAGAAAAAGAGATTGACAGAATCTTTAAAGACAATACTATTGAATTTAAAGAAGTTAAAGCGGGTTCTGATATAGCGGACTATATTGATGAAATTAAAGAAACAGACAAAAAAATTCAGCGTCTTTTGGAAGCTTTAAGCGAGGGAAGTTCTGTTAGTATGAAATATATTAATAAAGAAATTGAACGCCTTGAAAGTCACAAACAAAAAATTATTGAAAAAAACAGTAAAGGCTATAAGTTTAAAAACGTAAAAAAGGTTATTTGTAAACTAAATTTTAATGAGCTTGATTTTGAGGAAAAGAAAAAAACCGCAAAAGAGCTGATTGAAAAAATAGAGATTACAGAAAATGAAGCTAATATTGTATGGAAAGTTTAGGACTTTTAATCAGATTTGATTTTAAGTCCTTTTTTATTGAAAAGTAATGTCTTTAAAGTAGCCTAAGCAATAAAAAAATAAGCTTTTATTGCTTAGGTATGAAAATAAAAAAATAACCTCACAAAAACATTCTTCTAAAAAGGTGTAATTAATATGTAACAAACAGTATTAATAAGTAACATTATATATAATTATTTCCCAATAATTCTCTGTACTTATCCATATAAGAGACAATGCAAAAAATTTACAGGAGGAACTTTTATGAGTAAAAAAATGACTAATACAAATAAACTAAATAGTACATATAATTTAGATGATACAGATAAAAATAATAACATTTATGTATTTGAGGATAACTTTTCTTTCCATACTATGGAATATTCTCTATCTATTGATAAAAATATATTTAATAAAGTTTATAAATATATGACTAAAATATATGGCATAAGAGCGCAGTCTGAAAAAAAGAGGAAAAATAAATACTTATATTATGAATGGGCAAATTTAAAATATTGGGGTGTGAGAGTTATTTTATCAAAACCGAATGGTTATATTAAAAATGATTTTTTTAAGTACAAAGTTAAATTAATTGTAAATCCACGAAGTCTGATAAGCGGGAAGAATGAGTATTTTGGAATTTTTAAAACAACTCTTGAAAATATCTTAAAATTAAAAAGCTTACTTGATGAAATTACCTATGATATAGGCTTAGTTCAGGAAAATGATACAGAATATTGGAAAAATACATATGGGACAATAGATATATTCAAGATTACAAGAATAGACTTCTGCGTAAATTTTATATTTGATTCTGCTGATATTGCCAAAGATTATCTTGAAATATTAAACAGAGGAGATATTTATGATTTTAATTCAGGGGAGAGTGTATTTGAGGCTATGAGAGAAAGGCATAGAAAGTATAAAAATGAGCTTCTATATGAATATAAAAGCTTTAATCTCAAAATATACAATAAATTCGAGCAGATGAGAAACATAGGAAAAGCTGATTTAATTCCTGTGGAATACGAGGGATATTTAAGGTTTGAAATGTGTGCCGAAAAAGAGAAAATAAAATATTTGATAAAAAAATATGATTATGACGAAAATAATACAGTTACATTTCTCTCAAACGCTTCGAGAGAGGCTAAAAAGCAGTTTAAAAGATATGTAACATTTTTATTTAAGACGGGAGTATTTATGAATTTGAAAAACGCAAGGGAATATGCAAAGTATTGCAAAACAGACGGGTTAATAAACAGCCGTCAAGCCGAAGAAATAATAGATTTTTTAAACCTTGTTTCTGAAAAAAGAAGTATTTACAAAGCAAAACAGTGCGTTGAAAGCAAAATAACAGAAAAAAGAATATTTCGTCTTTTTGATGAAATAAGTCTTAATCCAATAACAATTCCCGAAATATGGAACCAAAAAGGCAGAAAGTACCCCTTTCTGCCAAGTCCCTATGAGATAATGGGATTTAAAGATGATGAACTCTTTAACTACCAATAAGATTTTTCGGAATGAAGATATTCTTCCAAATCACATTTGTTTATCTTCCATTTTTTCCGCACCCTACTCTGTAAGCGGGAATAATGTGATTATTCAGCATAGCGTATACCGTAGTTTTAGAAAGATTTAACATTTCCATCAAATCCTTTGGAGTTAATATTTCAGGATAATTATTAAACACTGTCAAAACCTCCCTTTGTGGATTTATACTATTGTTGGACATTATAGGTAAATATTTACTAATATGTAATTTAATATATTTTAGGAGTATTAGACTTCTTTTGAAACTTCATACTGATAGAGGTATCAAGCCAAAAAATCATTTCATTTAATGCTTCTTAACGCTTCCGGCATTTAAAAATCAAAATGCCTTTCGCTAAAACATTAAATGAAATAATTTTTTATTGAATTGATATAATTTTACAGTTTCGAAAGAAGTCTATTAATGTTTTAATTTAACTATTTCAGCTACAATATCAGCAATTCTGTCAGCGTCTTCTTTAGGGAGATTTTTTATGTTAAAGGAGATTTTCTCCATAGCTTCGGAATTATCCGCAGTAGAAGTACCTGAATCAAAATCAAGAAGCTGTGAGAGGGTAATATTGAGAGCGGTACATATTTTGCTTAAAGTATCAATAGTGGGACATTTTAACCCTCTTTCTATATGACCGATATATGTAGGGTTTATTCCTGCGTTAAGTGCTAATTCTTCTTGACTTAATCTTTTTAAAACCCTGAAATATCGTATTCTTTCACCTGTTTGTATAGTTAAAGCCTGTTTATTATTTTTCATAAAATTTATCCTTTCATTTATTATATAAATAAATTTAGGATATTTATAAATAGCATTCAACGGCATATAGATATTAATTAATATGTATTAAAAATATTGATAGGTGATTTTTATAAGTAGTATAATAAAGAAAGTCAGCAATATAAAAAACTGTCACAAAGTATAGATTATGGCAGTAAATTTTATCTTAAATCTATTATAAAACAGCTGTTTTGAGCTAAAAATCATCAATTTTATTATCAACGGGATTTAAGGATTTTCAGATATATATCATTATTGTGTATGCAAAGGAGGATTGAGGTTTACATACACAAGAAAAAGGGTAAACGGTCAATTCAAATCTCTCAAGGATTGAGACTTTACCATAATTAAAATTAGGGGCAAAATGATTAATTATCTATGACCCCAAAGGAGGAATTTTTATGTGTAAAAAGTTTAAAAGAGGTCTTGTGAGTGTAGTTGCATTGGGAATGTCTGCTGTGATGTTCTGCGGTTGTGGTCTTGACAGTGTGTTTGAACACGAGCCTGTTGACCCTGCATTCAACCCTAATGGTATTAATAACAATAATGCTGATGTGGGTGTGCCTAAAGAAGCTGTTACCGAGCCTGCTAAGAGTGATTCTGTTACTGAGGCTCCGGTTGAGCAGACTACTGTTAACAAGTTTCTTGAGAGAGCTAAGGAGACTAGTAGAAAAAACCGTGAGGCTTTAGAAAAGGATGGAATGACAATTAATCCTAACAAACGTCTTGGCAAGGACAGCAATGGGAATTACGTTGAAAAGAAATGCGTAAATCCATATTGCGGCTGTGTTGATTGCAAGTGTAAACCTAAATGCGAATGCGACGACAGATAGTAGTTTAAACTTATTGACTTCTCTTACATAAGAAGTCAAAGGGGATGTATCAGAGTTAATAGCGAAACTTCGTTTCGCATAGAGTTTAGGTCAAGCCTTTTTAAAGGCTTGCGGAGGTTTGGAGGCAGAGCCTCCAAGTTTTTAGAGTGATATTAAATTATTATTTTATGCTTATTGATAAAAAATATTTTTTGTAGTAAAATAACATTATAGCAATACCAGAATTATTATAATATATAAAGATTGGTGATATATTTGAATAACAAAGATACATACGCTAAAAAATATATATCTGACAATAAAGTTTTTGCCGACGCTTTTAATTTTCTTATTTATGACGGTGAAGAAGTAATAAAGCCTGAGAACTTAAAACCTCTTGATACATCTGTATTAAGCGTACCGTTTGGAGATAATAATGCACAGGCTCCGGTACAAAAGATACGGGATTTATTGAAATTGGCGGAAATAAAAGAAGACGGTGAAAATATTTATCTTATTTTAGGGGTTGAAAATCAGTCTGAGATTCATTACGCTATGCCTGTAAGAAATATGCTTTATGATGTTTTAGAATATACAAGACAGGTTGAAAGTACGGCAAAAGCTCACAGAGAGACTAAAGATTACAAAGGCGTAAGTACAGGTGAATTTTTGTCGGGATTTTATAAAGATGATAAGCTTATACCTGTAATAACTTTAGTTATATATTTTGGGGTTGATGAATGGATGGCTCCACGTTCAATATACGATATGTTTGAAATTAAAGATAAGAGAGTTTTGTCTTTTGTAATGGACTATCGTATAAATCTTATTGCTCCTTATGAACTTGATGATGAAAAAGCTGATAAACTTCACTCAAATTTGAAAGAAGTCTTACTTTACATTAAAAATTCTAATGATAAGGAAAAGATAAGGACTTTAGTACAAAACGATAAAAAGTATTCAAGGCTTGAAAGAGACGCTGTTAATATTATTAACGCTTTTACTAATTCTAAATTGAAAATTGATAAAAGTCAGGAGGTGGTTGATATGTGTAAAGCTATTCAAGATATGATTGAAGAGGGAAGACTTGAGGGAAGACTTGAGGGTATAATTTCTATGATAGAAATGTGTAAGGAATTTAAAGTTTCCTATTCTGATACTATAAAAAGAGTTTCCTCAAAATTCAAATTGACAGAAGAAGAAGCGGAAACTAAGGTTAAAGAAATCTGGTAATCAATATTAATATTTTAAATCGGAGAGAAATTAAAACCTCTCTGATTTATATATATAACTAAACTGTTACGGCAAATTAAATCTCCGCGAATGAGACAACATATAGTCTTAGAACCTGTCTAAAATCTAAAAAAGCCTGTCTAAAAACAAAATATACACAAAAAATCAGCGAAAATAAAATCATTTTGAAGCGTAATGATTTTATTTTCACTGATTTTTTGGATATTTTAGTAGTTTTTAGACAGGCTCTTAGCTTATTAATAGTTTTCCATATATTACAATAATAACTGTAAATTCAAGAAAATAAAAAATATATTATTTAAATAAGCTGACACATTGAAACGTTTGTGTCGGCTTATTTTTATGCAAAGGAGGTGCCTTGAAATGTTTAAAAACTTGCTTAAATTTGTGAGAAATCTGCTTTTGTCTGTGGTAAGCTATTTCGCTAAAACTCTGGTAACAGCATAGCGAGGCAAAATAATTAAAGTCGGGAGGTTTTAAGAAATGATATAGAAGACAATAAATTTATAAGCGTAATCGTCATAGCGGCGGCTACAGCGCTGATAACAATTATAGACAGCATTCTTGAAAATGAGGACAATAAAGGAGGCAGTTAAATGTTTCAGAACAGATATATGACAAAGGGGATTTCTTCGGAAATCCCTTTTTATTTACAAAATATGATGTGGATTATGATTGAAAGTATGGAAATTGAAAAAAAGGATTATTTGCAGATTTTTGAGTTAAGTAAGACTGTTGCTGATGGGAAAGTTTTTCAGAAAATAATTCATAGGCAGGAACAGCCTGAATACGAAAAATCTGTTACGGTACTTGCGAATGAAAAAGACATTGTTGAAAAAAAGGTTTAAGTTATTGATGATGTGAGCCATTGTACTATGCTTTTGGCTGAGGAATATTAAGAGGGGATAAGGCTTTATGAAAAAAGAAACTGAAGAGGAAAAAGAGGTTTGCTGCTGTTGCGGTAAGGAGCTTACGGAAAATGAAACTTTTGAGTTTGAGGGAGACATATACTGTGAGGATTGTCTAAATGATATTACTTTTATATGCTCTCATTGTAACGAGAGATATTTAAGCAGTGAAAACTGTGGTGACATCTGCAGGGATTTATGTGAGGACTGTTTTGATGATTATTATACAAGATGTGAGAGCTGCGGAAGAATAATATCTAACGAGGTTGTATACTATCTTGATGATGATTATAACGATGAATATGGTTATTGCGAGGATTGCTATGAGAGAGAGCAAAGAAAGGTATATATTCACGACTATTCTTATAAGCCCGACCCATTTTTCAGAGGAACGGGGGAAAGATATTTCGGCGTGGAATTAGAAATTGACAATGGCGGTAAAGATGAGGATAATGCCTGTGAACTTCTTGATTTGGCTAATAAAGCTTGTGAAAATATCTATATTAAAACAGACAGCAGTCTGAGCGATGGTTTGGAGCTTGTAACCCATCCTATGACGTTAAATTATCACATAAACAGTATGCCTTGGGAGGATATTTGTGAGATGGCTTTAAAGCTTGGATACAGAAGCCACAATACAAAAACTTCTGGCTTACACGTACACATAAACCGCTCCGCTTTTGGTAATACAACAGAGGAACAGGAAGAATGTATAGCAAGAATATTATATTTCTTTGAGAGTAACTGGTGCGAATTGCTTAGATTTTCAAGAAGAAACGCCGCTCAATTAAACAGGTGGGCGAAAAGATACGGCTGGAAAGAAACTCCCGCTGACGTTTTATATGACGCTAAAAGCAAATGTCGAGAAAGATATACCTGTGTAAATATTACGAATTATTCAACTATTGAATTTCGGATTTTCAGAGGTACTTTGAAATATAATACGGTTATCGCCACATTGCAGCTTGTTGACGCTGTTTGCGATAAAGCTGTGCTTTTGTCTGATGAAGATATCAAAGTGAGTTTGTATCATGACTTGATACTAAAAAATACAAGGAGCTTATCAGATATTTAAAAGAACGAAGACTTTACGTAAATGAACCTGTTATTGAAAATGAAAGTGAGGAGATATGATATGTGCGGATTATTTGGTTTAATTGACTATAAGGGCAGTCTTTCAGTAAGACAAAAAGAAAAAATCATTAAAATTTTATCGGCTGAGTGTGAGGTCAGAGGTACAGACGCGGCGGGGATTGCTTATGTTGAAAACGGAGAAATTAAAATCTATAAACGCCCTCTCCCTGCTCATAAAATTAAGTTTAGATTTAAAAGCAATCCCTCTGTCATAATGGGACATACCCGAATGACAACGCAGGGAAATCAGAAATTTAATCAAAATAATCACCCATTTTATTCTAAAAATTTGAAATTCGCTCTTGCTCATAACGGGGTAATCAATAATGATAAAAAACTGAGAAGAGAGGAAAAATTGCCCCAAACAAATATACAGACAGATTCCTATATCGCTGTACAGCTTATAGAAAATAAAGGGACCCTTAACTTTGAAACGCTGAAATTTATGGCTGAAAAGGTTAAGGGTTCTTTTTGTTTTACGATTCTTGATAAGAATAATAATTTCTATATTGTAAAGGGCAATAATCCTATCGCTGTTTATGATTTCGGAAATTTCTACATCTATGCTTCTACAGAGGATATACTTAATAAAGCGCTTAAAAGGCTTAAAATCAAACTTAAATACTCTAAAATAACCCTCTCTCAAGGCGATATTTTAAAATTATCGTCTGACGGAAGTTTTGATAATGGAGAATTTAATACCTCAAATTTAGAGCTTGAATATTGGTTAAATGACTATTATGACAGAATTTACGATTTTCATAAGAAAAAAAGTTGTTTTTGCGAGAATGAAAATTTTGAGGAAGAATACTTCAAGTCTATAGTTGAGTACGCTAAAATAATTGGCGTTAATGAGGAAGATATTGAGTATCTGCTTTCTAATGGGTATGATTATTTTGATATTGAAGAAATGCTGTATGAGCCTGATATGCTTGAACAATGTCTGCGAGAGGAATATGCGGAATTGTTTTATTAGAGTTTAGTAAGACAAAAATTTAAGTCAGTCAGCGAAAAAGTGATAATTTGCTGACTGACTGTTTTTCTGAAAGCAATAATTTATTTTCTATGCTCCTTGATAAAAAGGCTTTTTTGTAGTAAAATAATATTAAGAAATTTTGCGATTATGATTTTATAGAAAATCTATATAAAAATTAAAAAATATAATTGTATTTTAATTAATTTGAGGGGTGAGACTATGGAACAGGAAAATGAACTTGATTATACTTGTGGAGTTTCTGATGAAGAATTAAGCAAGAGATTCTGTGAAGCCGTTCGTATAGACAATGAAATAAAAAAAATTAAAGGAATACCAATAGCAAGGTATGATTTTGAAAAAAAGGCTCCTTATTTGGAATACTTTGACGGGAGACGTGAATATGAGTAAAAAACCAGAAATAATTGTTTTTGCGGGACCAAATGGTTCGGGTAAAAGTACAATTACAAAACTTGCTGCTATAATTGAACCTTATATAAACGCTGATGAAATTAAGAAAAGCAGCCTTTGTACAGATTTAGAGGCGGCTCAATTAGCGGATAAACTTAGAAATAAATTATATTGAAGAAAACAAAAGTTTTACATTTGAGACTGTATTATCAACAACAAGAAATTTGGAATTACTAAAAAAGGCAAAAGAAAAAGGATATTTTATAAGGTGTATTTATGTATTAACAGCCGATTATAATATTAATATTACGAGGATTAAATCAAGAATTGCAGCCGGTGGACATAATGTACCAAAAGAAAAAATAGTATCACGTTACAACAAAGCTATTGATTTAATTCCTGAATTGATAACAATATGTGATATATGCCATATATATGATAATTCTGATGTACCGAATCGTATTTTTAAAAAGAGAAAAAATGAGTTTTTTTATTGGGAAAATCTTTTTTGGAATAAGGTTAAAATTGAAAAATTAACAAAAATCAATTTATAACTCTATTAAAATAGTATTAACAAAGTTACAAATTGTCAATATTAATGGAGATAATATGAATACAGAGGATAATATTTTAAACAAAATAGATGAGGGTTTAGCTAAATATACAGTTAAAGACAGCGTTTTTACCGATTTATTCAAAGATAAAAAATATACGCTTATGTTATATAAAGCTCTTCATAATGAGGATAATGACGTAACAGAAGACGATATTAAGCCGATTACACTTGAGAATGTCATTATGGCGAATATGTATAATGATTTGGGGTTTTCAGTGAAAAATAAAATTTTTATTCTTACAGAGGCGCAGTCAACGTGGTCTGTAAATATAATTATAAGAATGCTTATGTATCTTGCTGAAACATATCACAATTATTATATGGCTACAAATCAAACGTTATATACAAGCAAAAAAGTTGATTTTCCTAAGCCTGAGCTGTATATGATTTATACGGGTGAAAGAGGAAATAAAAAAGATGTTATTTCCCTTACCGAGGAATTTTTAGGCGGTGAGGAAAGCTCTGTTGAGGTTAAGGTAAATGTTATTTTTGACGGACAAAAGGGAGATATTATAAATCAATTTGTGGAGTTTACAAGGGTTTATAATGAACAGGTCAAAATATACGGAAGAACAAGAAAAGCAGTTATAGAAACAATAAGAATTTGCAGGGACAAAAATATTTTAAAGGATTATTTAGCTGAAAGAGAAAAGGAGGTCGTGAATATTATGATGTCTTTATTTGATGTGGAATATAATCTTAAAGTTTACGCTAAAAATATTGCCGAGGAATCGGAAGAAAAAGGCAGACAAGAGGGCAGACAAGAGGGTGGAATTATATCAATGGTAAAATCCTATAAAAAATTTGGAGCTTCATTTTCTGATACTGTTAAAGAAGTTTCTGCCGAGTTTAAATTAACAGAAGAAGAGGCGGAAACTAAAGTTAAAGAAATTTGGTAATGACAGATTATAAGAGCATTTTTTTAAATCAGTCAGCAGACAAATCGAATTTGCTGACTGATTATTTTTTATTTTGAAAATGATAATTTGTGTTTTATGCGTCTTGATAAAAAGGTTTAAAGGATTATTTAGCTAAAAGAGAAAAGGAGGTTGTAAATATTATGATGTCTTTATTTGATGTAGAATATAATCTTAAGGTTTATGCTAAAAATATTGCTGCGGAGGCTAAAGAGCAAGGTAAACTTGAGGGCGAAATTATATCAATGGTAAAAATGTGTAAAGAATTTAATGTTTCGTTTTCTGATACAATAAATAGAGTTTCTGATGAATTTGGCTTAACAGAAGAAGAGGCGGAAACTAAAGTTAAAGAAATTTGGTAAAAGTATTTATATGAATATTATAATCGGGGAGAAATTTAACACCTCTCCGATTTTTTATAAACTCTTATAATAATGGAATAAACAATAATAAATATTTATAGTAAATTATATTTATAGTAAATTACAGTGTAAAATTTTTAACTTAATGAGGAAAATTTTTTATGTTGGGATATGAGTTTAAGGATTTTAATTTATATGAAAATACTCTTCTTAATAACTATAAAATCACTAAAAATGGAAAAGTAAAATTAAACCAAACAATTATAGCAAATGGCTTTATTGAAACTGAAATAATTACAAGATTAAGCGGTAATAAAATCAGCGGTAAATATCGTCTGAATTTTTCTGTAATATCGACAGAGGATACATTTAATGAAAAAGATACTAAATTTATTGAGAATTTAGATATAATATTTACTGTTTATGATAAATCCGATATTAAGCATAATAAACTTATAATTAAAATAAATAACTATGTGGATATTATCAAAATTTTAAAACTTTACATTGAAATTTATGATGAAAATAAGTTTATTGCCGTATTGAAAACTTATATTTTATTTTCATTGGAAACAGCTTATAATAATGGAAATTTAATAACAGGTTACAGCGGTTGGAATTTTTTTGTTGGAGAGAATATAACATTATTTGAATTTATAGGCGTTACATATAATTCATTCAGTGCTTATGTAAATGAAACATTATTTAATTCACAAGCTAAAAAACTGCGAAAAAAATATTTTGATATTCCCGTAAAAATTGAGAAAGATATTATTTCTATAAATTATAAAAATATTTCAGAATCAAATATAAATGATGATATTAAAAAACTATTGACATTTATCAGTAAAAATTCAGCTTTTCTTCTGTGTTTTGCTTATAATCTACTTGCGATAGGAAGTCCTGTAATAAGAAAATTGATATCAGATGAAAAAACAGAACGATTTGCGTTAGCTATATGCGGTATTAGCAAACGAAAAAATATTACGGCTAAAAAGTTTGCCAATATCCTTTTTAATTCGTTTGCTGTAAATTTTGATAAGTTAAACAGTATTGATTTTAAGCAAAATATAAATTGCGGCAAGGTTAAATTAAATATAGAGGATTTTATAGTATTCAGAAATGTTGTAATGCTTGTTTCCGGAAAAAACTATACAATTAATCTTAATAACTCAAAAATACAAAAAATATTTGAGTTATTAAATGATGATTTTATTGACTTTTATCCTGTTTTTGTTTCAAAAAAACATTTTAACGTGCTTGAAATTGAGGAAATAAATATTGAAGCTATTAATGATTTTCCCGAAAGTAAAGAAGAGCTTGTGGAATTAAAAAATATTATGAATAATGTATATATAGCTTATATATTTTATCTTACTGTATTTTGCAGGGAATATGCTGATATTTTATATGATGAAAATAATTTTGTTTTTGACTTGGAAACAAAAGAGAAAAGTCTGCCAAAAAAGATAAATGAACTTTTTAAAGAATTCCGAAAAATAATCAGAAAAGATGACAAGTATGATGTAAACAAAGAAAATATAGCAATTCAGCTTATGGATTCGGTTACATTATTTTGTATAATTTTTAAAGTGTACACCAGAAAAAATACTGAAATAATTGATGATTTTTTGCGGTATTCCTTTGATTCTATGAGAAAAATGGCTTTATGCGATGAAAATACTGAAGAAGAAAATATCAGCGTTATAGCGCTTTTTTACAAGTATATTGACGATATTTTTGTTAATAAAAGTTATTGTCCGGCTTATAAACATTGGGAGGGTATGGAAAGAAAGGGCAGTGAAAATGAATGTTATTATTTGGAATATAATAAATACTTTGATGATTTTTGTAAATACGCTAAAATAAATATACGAAAAAGCGATTTTAATTTAGAACTAAAAGAAAGCGGCAGAATTATTATGAAAGATGATAAAACATCAATAGGTGTTTACAGGATATACCGAAAAAGTGAAACCTCAAAATCTAAAAGACTATATGTTCTTGCTGTTAAAAAAGAGGAATATCATAAAGTATAATTCATTTCCTGAAGATACATACCAAAAATATAATTGGGAGACTGACCGTATAAGCCTGTATCATCATCAGCTAAAAGAGCGGCTGTGTCAGAATTATAGAATTTATCAAGCGCCGTTAAATAGTCGATATTAAATTTATCCATAATTTTTTCAACAATTACAGGAATTATAGTTGCTCTTATTAAATAATGCTCCATTAAATTCTCTCCTTAATTAACATTCTTAGATTTTTTTACAGCCCACCTTTCAGCTTATTCTTTTATGTCTGTAGTATAAAAGGCAAAGCCAAAATCACGGCCGATTTCATTTGTAAAAATTAATGGGTTAGTGATTTCAACTGTTGAACCGTGATATACAATCATTTTTCTTTGCCGCCTCCAAAATAATCATCAAAAAAACACATAAGATATTCCATACTCATACCGTGTAAATCCTCATAATCCTCATTAATTAAATCTAAAAGCCCCGAAGTTTTAAATATGCTGTAAACTTCGTTGCTTGGCTTATTTATATGATGACTGTAATATTCTATGCAAAACGTGTTAAAAGATAATTTACTCATAAAATCTCCTATTGTTCTATAATAGTTTGCTATGATATAATTATAAACAATAGAGATTATTTTTTCAATAGTAGTTTACAAAATTAGGGGGTAGTGATTATAAATACATATGTAATTATAGCGGGGGTAAACGGAACAGGTAAATCAAGCTTCAGAGGAGTTTTAGATGGACAGGGAGCTAATCTTGGGCATATAATAGACCCTGATGAGATAGCGAAAAAAAATAATGGTAATAACTTTCTTGCCGGAAAAGCGGCTGTTAATGAAATCAGAAATTGTTTAAGTAAAAATATAACATTCACTCAGGAAACAACTCTTTCTGGAAAAACTGTGCTAAGTACCGTGAAACAAGCCCGAAAACAAGGATATTATGTTATATTGTATTATATCGGACTTAACTCAAGTGAGGAAAGTATATTAAGAATAGATAACAGAGTTAAAAAAGGCGGGCATTATATACAGTCAGACGCTGTCAAACGCAGATTTTCAAAAAGATTTGAGGCGCTAAAAGTTATTTTGGATTACTGTGATGAGGTTGTTTTTTATGATAATGAAAATGGGTTTGCAAAGGTTGCTGAAATAAAAAACAATACTTTCAGATATGTAAACGATTATTGTCCTGAGTGGATAAAAGAATTTGAGAAAAAATGTGTACAGAATTAAGGTCTACTATAAGAACCTGTCTAAAAACAAAATATATGTAAAAAATCAGCGAAAATAATATCATGTTGAAGTGTAAATATATTATTTTCACCGATTTTTTGTATATTTTAATAGTTTTCAGACAGGCCTTAAGATAAAGAAAATATGTAGAAATACATAGTTTTTATATCTTCTCACGTATCTCTGATTTTTATTTGGTATTTTTACAATTTTTCGTATGAAACCAGTTTATTTAACGGAATACGCTGTGTTGAATGACGGTCTGGATTTGCCGGTGTCTCATTTGAATAACCTATTGCCAGAATATTAACTGGTTCTAAATTATCAGGCAAATTAAACTCTCTTTTTATAACGTCAGGTTTAAAATAACATATCCATACAGAACCTAAGCCCAAATCGTGAGATTCAAGCATCATATGGTCAGTTATAATTGAAGTATCAATATCTACAGTTTGTTTTCCGTCGAAAAGTCGTTTCCAAGCTTTTGAATGGTCTCCGAGAACAATAATCGCAAGAGGCGCGTTATATATATTTGCCGCTTTATTGATTTTCTCAAGACCATCTTTTTCTTGAACCACAATTAAATGTACTGGCTGTAGGTTTGCAGCTGTCGGAGCCACCCAAGCCGCTTCTAAGATTTTATCAAGCTTATCTTTTTCAACTCTTTTGTCAGAATAGTTTCTTACAGAATATCTTGATTTTGCGATGTTTAAAAAATCCATAATATTTTTTCCTTTCTATGTTTTTATTGTATTTTAAGACGTCTTATATTATAATTATATCCTAAATAAATTAAATAGCAAGAATGCACTTTTTAGGTATATACTATCTAAAAAGTTAGTTACAATAAGACGAGAAAATAAGAAAATAAAAATTTTGTATACCACAAAATTATAAAAATAAAGTCAGGAGAAATTTATATGAGTAAAATATGCACTGAAACGATTGTTTGTCCTGTTGAGGCTACTATAAAATTAATTGGCGGAAAATATAAAGCCGTTATTCTTTGGCATTTAATGAACAATACCTTACGGTATAACGAACTACATAAAAAAATGCCTAAAGCTACAGATAAAATGCTTGCTCAGCAACTGAGAGAATTGGAAAGAGACGGCTTAATAAACCGAACTGTATATCCTGTCGTACCTCCTAAAACAGAATATTCTTTGACAGATTTCGGAAAAAGCCTTGCGCCTATTCTTGACGCTATGTGTGATTGGGGTTATGAGTATTTAGAGGATAACAGAAGTTTAAATAACGCACAAATCGGTAATGAAAATACAGATAAATAACAGATTTAAAGAGGTGAAAATAGATGAAAGATATAATTATTCAAAAACTAAATGAAATTGAGGAAAAAGAGAATGTAAAAGTTATATTCGCGGTGGAATCCGGAAGCCGTGCTTGGGGTTTTGACTCTGCTGACAGTGACTATGATGTCAGATTTATTTATTTGAGGAATCTTGAATTTTATTTGAAACTGGAAAAAACAAGAGATGTTATAGAATGGCAGCTTGACGAAACGTTAGACATAAATGGCTGGGATTTAAAAAAGGCTTTATGTCTTTTATATAAATCCAATCCTACTTTTTTTGAATGGGCTAACTCTCCTATTATATATAGAACAAGTGAGCAGTGGGAAAAAATAAAAGAAAAAATAAATGATTATTTTTCAGTCAAACCGAGTTTTTGGCATTATTTGAATATGGCAAAAAGTAATTACAAGTTATATTTAAAAAACGATATGGTTAAATTAAAAAAATATTTTTATGTTTTGCGCCCTGTACTTGCTTGTAAGTGGGTTATACAAAAAGAGACCCCTCCTCCTATGGAATTCGAAAAACTTGTTGATTCTCAGCTTGATGAGGAATTAAAGACTATTGTATTTAATTTAATTGATATGAAACGAAATTCTAATGAAACAGAGTTAATTCATAAAATTGATGTTATAAATGAATATATAGAAAAACAGTTTATAATATTAAAGAATATAGCTGAACAGTTACCAAATGAAAAAGAAAAATTCGATGAAGAGTTAAATAAATTATTTTTGAATATTTTATATGAAAAAGATTTGAAAGTTTAAAAGATATTCTGCCTTATTGTGATGAAGCTATTTTTATAACAATGAAAACGGCTTTATAAAGGTTGTGGAAATAAAAAATAATATTTTTAGATATATAAACAATTATTGTTCGGAATTAATAACAGAATTTAAAAATAATTTTATGTGAGGTAGTTATTATGAACTCAATGTTTTACAAAGTCTCAGAATTATTAGAGTTTTTTAAAAAAATTCCTATGGCGAGAAAACTGGAAAAACTGGAAAGTCAACTTTTTCAGGCTCAGGCGGAAAGAGATTTAGTTAAATTATCCAAGGCTTACTATAATATTGGTATTACTTATATGAAAAATGGTGATTATGACCGTGCAATGGTATATCTTAGTCGTTCAGATACAATTTTTAGTTCTGATGATAATGTTTATGAGGCTGTAGGAGAGAATATCATAGAAGACTGCTCTGAGCGTATCAGAAAATTAGAAAATTCTCCTATTTTGACAAATCAAATTATAGAATATATTGATAATTTAGCAGAAAATTTAAATGATGAGCAGATTAGACTCTGGGGTTTAATGACCATGGCTCGTCTTGTTAAGGTTTTTGACCGCCTTTCTGTTCTTCCGGGATGAGAGGTATTAGGGAAGCTGGATAAAGTTGCGGATTTAATACTTAAGTCTATACGAGAGAAAGATATTACGGAAACAGAAGTTGATTTTATTTTTGATATTTGTAATCAGTTTTATGAATTACAAGATAGCAGAGATTTTTCAAATATGTTCAGGCAGGTAGAAGTTCCTGAAAATTCTCCTATTCAAATTTTTGATTTAAACGGATTTTTAGTTTTAACAGAGTTAAACATTTATCTTGACATTTTTCTTAGCGAAATAGAAGAAGAAGGTATGTCAGAAATAGACATTGTTCCCTGCGCTCTTTTACCGGACTATTATCTCTTAACAGATAAAGGGGTTTTAAGTTAGAATCCAAAAATTCAAAAAGAAATAGAACGTATTTTATCAGACTATGAGTTTCTTCGCTCTGATATTGATTGGAAAGATATTTCTGAAAGAGTTTCTAAATATAAGGATTTGGATATACTTATTAGTTTAGAATAATAATATGAGTTAAGCTTTAAAAGGAGAATTAAAATGGAAAATTCAGATAATTTAACAACGGATGTAAAATTTAAAAACGCGGAATGTCAAGGAGAAAGGACATTAGAAAATCAAGACGGTTTAATTATTGATTGTTCATATCATCAGGTTATAGATTATTTGTATGAATTATTTGACGATTATAATGAATTTGTTATTTTGACTGTTGCCGATATGAAATGCGGAGTAAGATATATACAGGCTGTTATGGAAAAAGGACAAGTCTTAATACAGCTTGGAGTTGAGAAAGGGGAATATACAAGGCTTGTTGAGAAAATGTTTTCTCATGAAGACTGTATTGATGTCTTTCGTGAATTTTATGAATCATCTTTTGTACATAATATAGAGAGCTATACACCTGTAAAATTTTTTAAATAAATGCTATAATAGAATTTCTGATTATTAAAAAGGAGAAATAAATATGTCAATAAAATATGATTTGACAGCTTTTGAAATCTTAAAGTTATTGGGTTATTCAAATCCTATTGGAAAAGAAAGTTTAGAAGTATTTGAAAAAGAAAATAATTTAAAACTCTCATCTTATTTATTTGAGTTTTTAAGTGTTGTATATAATAATCCTTTGTTTGCCACTGCTGATATTTGGAATAGCTTATATTTTTCATATGAGGATATTGAGGAAAGAATAGAAGAAGATAAAGAATATTGGGCAGAAAATCCTGATGAGTACATAGAAGATGAGTATTTTAAGTTCTCAAAAACACCAAAGGAACAATGGTCTGATTATGTTCCTAATTATTTACAAATTGGAAGTGATTATTCCGCCGGTGTAGTTGTATTTGGCATTTGTGAAAAAGATTTGGAGCTTGAAAATCCTCCTGTTTATATGCTGCACGAAGCTGATGAAATAACAGATTAGAAAGTTATTTATAATAAACTGTCTGACTATATTATGGCGGTTACTCTTGACGTACTTTCCTGCGCAAATTATTATACAGCAAAAAATATATTGCAAAAAGATAGCTGGAATTTTTATGAATACTCTGATTCAAGAGAAGCGAAAAGTTTTTTATCAGATAATAACATTAACTTACCTAAAATGAACAAATATCTTTCCTTGTATGGTGAAAACGCGTTTTGCTTATGTTGCTATGATGATGAAAAGCAATCACTATTTGTAATCAGAAATGACAATGATGATTATAAACTTTTTATTATATCAAAGTTAATTTATAATTAATAATATAAAAAAGTTGGGTTCTGTCCAAATCAGTAAGCGTTTAAAAAGGCTTGACATAAACTTAAAAGGAGATTTATATAATGAAATTAGTACCTTTTGATTCTGAACTATGGGAAGTATATAGAGGAGCGTACGGTAATGTATGCGAGGAAGTTCGGATTGTTATAGGAGATATAGAAAATATCCCTCCGCAATCAAAACTGTTAAGATTAGATTTGGAGGAAAAAAATGATTATGAAATTGCTTATGACAATCTTTGGGCAAATCTTTGGCACCAAATGAGTTTTTATGACGCCACATATATTGTAATGCCTTATATGCTTAAATTCCTTGAAAAAAACAAGGATAATTTTGACATACAGCTTTCTGTTATATCTAATATGGGAATTTGTCTTGCTACTGATATTCCAAACAATAAATATAATGAACCGGAAAAGGATATTAATGATAGCTATGAAGAATGTGTTTCAATAATTCAGCAAAAAACCAAAGATTTTATTAAAAAATATTTTAATGAAATCAAAACTCTTGATTCTGAAATGAAATCAATGTTTGTTACCTCAGTAATGGCAATTTTAGGTGACAGAGAGGCTGCTTTTGCATTATTTATGAATGGCTGGGAAGAATGCTATATTACTTGCGGTAAATGCGGATATGATGTAGAAACTGATTTTACAGAAAGAGAGTTTCTTGAAAGTATCACTCCGGCACCCATTATACAATGGGACAGAGTAAATTATGAAGATACATATACTTGGTACAGTAATTTTCTGCGTGATTTAGCAGCCGAAAAAGAAGCTGAAATTATTCCTTATTTATATGGAACTTATATTTGCCCTGAATGCGGAAATAAAAAAATTGTTCTTGATTTTATGAAATATTAAAGTATTTTACTTTATATAGTACAGTTATAATAGCCTTATATTGATAAATAACAGAGTTAAAGAGGTGGAAAACAATATGAAAGATATAATTATTCAAAAACTAAATGAAATTGAGGAAAAAGAGAATGTAAAAGTTATATTCGCGGTGGAATCCGGAAGCCGTGCTTGGGGTTTTGACTCTGCTGACAGTGACTATGATGTCAGATTTATTTATTTGAGGAATCTTGAGTCTTATTTAAAGTTAAAGCCAGAAAAAAAATATATTAAATCTGATCCGGCAAAATACATTGTAAATTCTTCAGACTGGCAGCTTAGCCCAAAATTAGACATAAATGGCGTGGATTTACAAAAAGCGTTATGTATGTTACATAAAGCTGACCCAATTTTTTTTGAATGGGCAAATTCTCCTATTGTATATAAAACAAGTGAGCAGTGGGAAAAAATAAAAGAAAAAACAAACGATTATTTTTTATTAAGACGGGAATTTTTTTATTATTTTAACATAGCAAAAAGTAATTACAAATTATGCTTAAAGAAAGAAGTAGTTAAATTAAAAGATTTTCTTTATATATTATATTCTATTCTTGCTTGTAAATGGATTACACAAGGACAATCTACGCCTCCTATGGAATTTGAAAACCTTCTTGATATAAGAATACTTCAAGATAATGAATTAAAATCCATTATACCTGCTTTAATTGAAATGAAACGGACTTCATATGAAGACACACAGATTATTAAAACCAGTATTATAAATGAATGTAAATATATAGAAAGATATTTTGCGCTATTAAAGAATATAGCGAGTACAGTGAAACTTCTGCCGGACAGAGTAGAAAAATCCTATAATGAATTGGATAAATTATTTTATGATATTTTAATTAATTCTTAACCGCAACTTTATTAAACAAATGGGATATTACTAGTATTAATAGAAGTCTGTATATGGCATAAATACAGGGTTTTACTTTATATGGTACAGTGATAGTCTTGACTGGAAAGAATATGGAGCGGAAAAGGAAATTAATCAGGTTTTAAATCATAAACATTTAGGAAACGGTTCTATAATACTTTTTCATAATGACGCGAAGTATACGCCTGAAGCTTTAGGACCGATAATAAAAGGGATAAAGGAGAAAGGTTTCGAGATTGTACCTATAATTGATTTAATACATAAAGAAAATTATTATATGGATCACGAGGGCAGACAGATTTTAAAATAAGAATTATTAGGAATAAAAAAGGGGATAAACCAAAAATGATTTATCCCCTTTTTTAATTATTTTAAGAGCAAATTTTTTTTAACTGAAATATCTGTCAAGTAAGCCTTTAAACGCTTTTCCGTGTCTTGCCTCATCTTTGCACATTTCATGAACTGTATCATGTATAGCGTCAAGATTTGCCGCTTTCGCTCTTGTGGCAAGGTCTTTTTTACCAGCGGTCGCACCATGTTCAGCGGCTACTCTCATTTCAAGATTTTTCTTTGTGCTCTCATCAACAACTTCTCCAAGAAGTTCAGCGAATTTAGCCGCGTGTTCAGCTTCCTCGTAAGCTATTCTCTTGTAAGCTTCCGCAACTTCAGGATAACCTTCTCTATCCGCCTGACGGCTCATAGCGAGGTACATGCCTACCTCAGTACATTCTCCCATAAAGTTTTGTCTTAAATCCTCAACTATAGATTCATCAACGCCTTTAGCTACACCAATTCTGTGTTCATCAGCGAAAACAAGACCTTCTCCTTGTTCTTTAAACTTGCTTGCCGGAGCACCGCATTGTGGACATTTTTCAGGCGGGCAGTCACCCTCATGAACATAACCGCATATAGTACAGACAAATTTTTTCATAAAAAAATCCTCCTTAATATTTATACGTATTTTATTTATCAACAGATTTAAAAATCTGTTTTAATCAAAATAATTATTAAATGATAATAATTATCATCTGATAAAGATTATAAATTAATTATTATCAAAAGTCAATAGAAAAAATAAAAATTTATAAAAATAAGTCACTGAAAATTTTGACAATGACTTAAATATAAATTAAGAGGGAAAATGTTTTCCGCTTTTTATTATAAGATTTATTCATAAAAAGCACGAGACGGGATTCGAACCCGCGGCCCTCGCCTTGGCAAGGCGATGCTCTACCACTGAGCCACTCGTGCGGATGTAATTAAACAGACACTTGGTTCAATACATTTATTATAACCTAAAGTTATTAAAAAGATTACTACAAAAATAAATTAAAAATCTTTAAAAAAATAATGATTAAAAAATTTAAAGCTATATAAAGATAACTAAAATTATAAAGTATGGAATTAATAATATGTTAAAATATACCTGACAACAAAATTTATTTTACAATATTTATTATATATTGTCAATACTATTTCTTAATTTTAGTTATAGCCTGTTTAAAAATTACTTAATAATTGTGAGGTTAAAAAAATAATAATATTTCTAAAAATATAAATATATTTTTAAAAGAGAAAATAATCAAAAATCATAAAAAATAAATATGCTTTAAATTTTTAATTTTTATAAAAAACGGTTTTGTTGTTTATTTTTATATATAAATAGTAAAATCCCATGAGCTGTAAATTTTCATGGGATTTTATGTATTATTATAATTTTTAGTATTAATTTATAATTAAAATAGTTGACGTTTCATTAATATGGCCTAAAAACGCTTCTCCATAGGTTGAGAAACCAATACTCGTGTAACGGCCGAATAAATCACAGTAAGGTTTAATTAGATTTTCATTTGTTATTTCGAGGGTTCTGTATAAACAATTAAAATTGATTACTCCGGCAGGTTTTTCTGTTATTATATCGTCTAAAGCGTTTTTTGTATCTTCTATAATATCACCGATTTTTAATATATGGATTTCAGTACCTTCAGGTATACCGCAGTGAAGCGATATTCCTCCGTCTAAAATTTGGTCGAAAGTACGAATAAATATTTCACCGTTAGCTAAAACACCAAGAGGATTTGAGACAAAATAATCAGATATTTTTGATTTATCAACTCCGAGAACCTCGGCATATACCTCATCTACAGGTCTGTTGTCAAGTTCATACATAATACGGTTTTTTACATCTGATTTTGTTACCGTCAAACCTTTATCAGAAAATACTTCCGCGCTTTGAGTTTTTAATACTTTATATCCGTTAACAGTTTTTAAGGTCGCCAAAACAGCGGCGTTCTCATAGCTTTGACCGTTGGCGTATACTTTAGATGTTCCCTCAGTTTCTGATGAGGTTCCTCCCACATATAAAATGTCGGTGCTGTTTCCGATTTTATCCATTCCGTATTCTTCTGATTTAGAACTTCCCTCAAATATTACGATTCCAGCGTATTTATCGAAGTTATCTAATATGTTATCATATCCTCCGAAATACTCATGAGTTTCTCTTATAGGGATTGAGTAATTAGGGTTGTCTTTTATATCCTCAACGACTTTTACGCATACATCATCAATACTGTCCTTATCCATCGCCATAAATGAAATGGAGGAATTATTAAGCTCGTTATTATAATATTCGCTGTGTGAGGTTGAGCCTATAATATTACATCCGGGAAAATTATCACGCAATACGCCAGCCGGATTTGAGGCGTCATAAATGCTTGACGCGAAAAATAATATAAATGTCGGTGAGAAATCACCCAACTGCTTTTTAAATTCTGAAACAGCAGCCACCGAATCGGAACTTTTTACTGAAATAGCTTTAATAGCCACTTAAATCAAACTCCTTTCTATGTTATAATGTTACATCAAGTTCTTGGGCAATTTTTGTGATTTTATTTAATACGGTAACATCATCGGGAGAGTTTTCCGTATATTTGTCTACCGCTATCCCTTTTAAAATAAGCTTTGTGCGGGTGCATGTAGCGATAGTTGGATTCCCTTTCGCTTTACTTGTAATGATTTTGTCAATCATAAATTTTATTTTTCCTGCCATTATTAACACCTCGTTTCAAATTTAAATTAATGTTAAAGAACCTTTAAAAGCGTCGGCTATAGTGTATCTGAAAACTAAAACACACAAAAAAACATAAAATTTTTTTAGATAAGTTTTTAAATAGGAGATGTCTTAAAATTCAGCATTTAGTTGTTAAAATCTAATAAATTTTTAACAGCTAGAAATATTTTGTTTTTTATAAAGCTAAAATATCCAAAAAAAAATATGAAAAATAAAACAAACACGTTTTAAGTTTGTTTTATTTTTTTATGATTTTTCCGTATATTTTAATTTTAAGACAGACCCTAAAAAGAGTTGTCTAAAAGTTGTTATTTATACAATTTTAACAACAATTATAAATGCTTCAGGCACGCGTTGATAAAATTAAGCCATTTATTAATTTTATTACTTAGGAAAGATGATTATTATGTATTTTTAAATTGACACCTCGTTTCTATTTTGAAGAATATGTAATATTATTAAAGAATGGTTTGGCTAATAAAAAAATTTATAGCAGATGTATATTTGAGTATTTACACTGCTCGTCAATCTCATTTGGCCAAACGGATGGCTGTACCTCTCCTATATGCGCTTTTCCAAGCAAAAACATACAAACTCTTGACTGACCTATCCCGCCGCCTATCGTATAAGGCAGTTCTTTATTTAAAATCGCTTTATGAAAAGAAAGATTTTTCCTTTCTATGCAATTTGTTTTTTCAAGCTGATATAAAAGTGATTTTTCATCTACCCTTATTCCCATAGACAGAATCTCAAGGGAACAATTTAAAACAGGAAACCACACAAGTAAATCGCCGTTTAAACTCCAATCATCATAGTCGGGCGCTCTCTCATCATGTTTTTCACCCGTACTAAGTGTGTCGCCTACTTGCATAATAAATACGGCTTTATATTCTTTTGTTATTATTTCTTCCCTTTGCTGAGGCGTAAGATCCGGATACATTTCCAAAAGTTTGGATGTTGTTATAAATTTTATCTCATCGGGAAGAAATTTTGTTAAAATTGGATAAACATCGTATATATATGACTCAACAATTTTTAAGACACTGAAAATTTGAGATACCGTATTTTTTAAAGTATCCAGATTTCTCTCGCTTTTTAAAATGATTTTTTCCCAATCCCACTGGTCCACGAAAACCGAGTGAAGATTATCAAGTTCTTCTCCCTGACGGATTGAATACATATCCGTATATAATCCCTCGTCATATGTAAAATTATATTTTTTAAGCGCGTATCTTTTCCACTTTGCTAAGGAATGAACGATTTCAACATCTTTATTTATGGATGCGATATTAAAAACAACAGGTTTTTCGGACCCATTTAAATTATCGTTTATACCTGATTCAGGTGAAACAAAAAGCGGCGCGGAAACTTTTTTTAAATTAAAGACTTTTGAGAAAGTTTTTTCAAAACAATCTTTAATCTGATTTATAGCTATTTCAGTTGTTTTAATGTCAAGCTTTGAAGTATAATCTCGCGGAATTGTAAGTTTCATTATTATCCTCCTTCCTAAAATGTCAAAAACTAATATACTTATATATTAATATATTTTTTTTATTTATACAAGTAATAATTTAAAAACTTTTTTATAAAATATTTTCAGCCAAATTTCACCGGGAATTTTTATTAATCTTTTAAATATTACTTATCATAAAACAGGCTTTGACCGATATTTTTCGGAGTGAGGAAAATATTAGCCAAAGCTGTAAAATCATAATATTATAATACTAAACGCCATTTGAGGAATTGTCAAGAATTTATTTATTAAAATTTTTATTTATGAAAATTAATATGGCGTTTAACGGATGATTATTTTTAATTTTTGCCTGAGAAACAAACAGGTTTTCCATCAATTTTCTCAAGGCGATTTTCTTTTGGGGACGGGGACGATAAGTTAAAATAAAGGGTTGAATCTCTTGTTACGCCGAAATCTTTATTTGAGCCGCTGTCCTGAACTTTATTAAAAGCTTCCCTGAACATAGCGTTATGCGCTTCCTCTCGGTTTAAAAGAAAATCTATGGTTTCTCTTACATATTTATCGTTTATTTGGCGATAAAGATATTCATATACTACTTTCGCTCTTTGTTCAGACGCTATATTAGACAAAAGGTCGGCGCAAAGATCTCCCGTTACGGTGACGTAATCAGCTGTCCATGAATATCCCGAAGCGTTTATAAGCCCTGGGTTTAACCCTAAAATTACATGGGTCTCAATTTCTCCGGAGTGAGTTTTTTTATAATCCACATCATGGCCATTTAAAAGATTTATTGTTTGCGCCACCATTTCCATATGACTTAATTCCTCCGCGGCGATGTCCATAAATAAATCTTTTATTTCTTTGTCTTTTATTCGAAAGCTTTGAGACATATACTGCATAGCCGCTTTTAACTCGCCGTTTCCGCCGCCCAACTGCTCATGCAGAAGCGCCGCGTATTGAGGATTGGGTTTCTCAATTTTTACTTCTCTTAAAAGCTGTTTTTCATGTTTGAACAATTTAATTACCTTCTTTCTTAAATTTTAAAAGTTTATTCAACAGTTTATTTTATACCGAAAAGTGGATAAAATAAAATATAAGGGGCTTAAACATTACCGTTGGGTTTGAGCGGAAAAAGGTTTAAGATTCCACCTGTTTTGAAGTTTTTTGAAATATGATTTTTTACGGGTATTTTAGCGTTTGGATGTGGCGTAATCAGTATTTATTGAAGATCAGTTGTTATCTTTTTATAAAACTTCAATAAATATAGTTTGTATTTTAAAAAAAAATATATTATTATAAAATTAAGGAAACATAAGTTAAAACATTATGACAATTCCCTTTATGGACTGTCTTAAAATTATAATATGGATAAAAAAATCATAAAAAACAAAAAATTTAAAATATGTTTAAAATTTATGGAGGGGAAAAATGAGGATTTTAAATTCAATTCCTAAAAGCGACGGTTTTTTTATGCCCGCTGAATTTGAAGAGCATTATGGCTGTATTATAATTTGGCCCGAAAGACCGGATTCATGGCAATATGGAGCGGTTATGGCGAGAAAAGCGTTCGCTAAAGTAGCTAAGGCTATTGCTCGTTCGGAAAAGGTTACCGTTATAGCGAGCGATTTATCATATGATACGGCGAGAGAGGCACTGCCTGATTATATAAGGGTAGTGGAGATGTCTAGCGACGATTCATGGGCTAGGGATTACGCTCCAACTTTTCTTAAAAATAAAGACGGGGAAATCAGGGGGGTTGAATGGTATTTTAACGCTTGGGGAGGCCTTGTTGACGGATTATATTTTCCATGGGATAAAGATAATAAAATGGCGAGAAAAATATGTGATTTATACGATATTGACGTATATGATATTAAAGATTTTGTCTTAGAGGGGGGATCGATTCACGTTGATGGGGAAGGCACTGTTATTACGACGGAGGCGTGTCTTTTGAGCGAGGGAAGAAATCCCAAAATGACAAAAAAAGAGATTGAGGAAAAATTAAAAAACTCTCTTGGAGCCGAGAAGGTTATATGGCTTAAAAGAGGGATATACAACGATGAGACAAACGAGCATGTTGATAATATATGCGCTTTTACGGCTCCTGGAGAGGTGGTTCTGGCGTGGTGTGACGATGAAAGCGACCCGCAGTATGAGATGTCTAAAGAGTGTTTTGATATTTTATCAAGGGAAACAGATGCTAAAGGTAGAAAGTTCAAGATACATAAAATACCTCAGCCTAAGCCTGTCTTTATGACGGAATATGAGTGCGAAGGTCTTATTAATTTTAACGGTAAGCCCACAAGAACGGCGGATGAGAGACTCGCCGCGTCTTATGTGAATTTTTATATATCGAACGACGCTGTTATTATGCCAGGATTTAACGATGAGAATGATGAAAGGGCAAGAGAAATTATTCAAGATATTTTTAAAGACAGAGAGGTTATTCAAATTTACGCGAGGGATATTTTAATAGGAGGGGGAAATATTCATTGTATAACTCAGCAAATTCCCATATTTGGCGGACGTTAGACTTTTGTCAGCCTTGTGTAAATGAAATTAAAGAAATACTGACAAATTAAACGAAGTTGGTTTATTGATGATATTTTTCATTACAATAAAAAAGACTGTGAATCAGGGATTTCGCTTTCAGCGCAAGCCGATTGTACCGTCTGAGTTTATTTTTGCGGCGCGCGCGTTCTAAGTCTATGCTAATGGTGTTTTGACGAAGTAATGGAAAATATCGGCTAAATATGTGAAGTTATAATGAAGAGGTGCATCCCTAAAGTAATAACTATTATAAAGCTTAAAAACATGATATAGATAAATAATTTTATAAAAGAAAGGGACTTGTTTATATGAGAAGGGTTAAAATCGCGGCGGTTCAGATGAAATGTGAAAAGGAAAGGGAAAAAAATATTGATAAAGCTGTTAAAATGGCTGAGAAAGCCGCGGAAAACGGCGCTAATATTATTCTCCTGCCAGAGCTTTTTGAAAGTCTTTATTTTTGTCAGGAAAAAAGATATGATAATTATAAATTAGCGAGGACTGTAGAGGAAGATGAGGCGGTTAAAAGATTTAAAGATACCGCTAAGAAATTTGATGTTGTTATTCCTGTAAGTTTTTATGAGAAAGATGTAAACGTGTTATATAATTCCGTCGCCGTTATTAATTCTGACGGGGAGGTTTTGGGAGTTTACAGAAAAACTCATATACCTGACGACCATTTTTATCAGGAAAAATTTTATTTTACACAAGGTAATACAGGTTTTAAAGTATGGGACACAAAATATGGGAAAATAGGAGTAGGCATATGCTGGGACCAATGGTTTCCGGAATGTGCGAGGATTATGGCGCTTATGGGGGCAGAAATTATTTTTTATCCTACCGCTATCGGTTCAGAGCCTATTCTTGAGTGTGACAGCGCTCCTCACTGGAGAAGGTGTATGCAGGGGCATTCGGCGGCGAATATTGTACCTGTTGTGGCGGCTAACAGAATAGGGGAAGAAAAGATTTTCCCATGTGAGGCAAACAATACGCAAAATTCCTCATTAATATTTTACGGCTCGTCTTTTATAACGGACGAGACAGGTGAGGTTATATGTGAGGCCTCAAAAGATAAAGAGGAGATATTATATGCTGACATTGATTTAGACAAGGCGGGGGATATGAGAATGAGCTGGGGACTTTTCAGAGACAGGAGGCCCGAATGTTATGGGAAAATTTTATAATGTCTTGTAAGAGAGCCGTAAATATGATATTATGTATAGGCGGAGACGCCGAAAAAGCGGATTTTTTGTTTTGTCCGTTCTTATTATAAGTTTAACCGCTGTTAATAAATTATTTTAAGAGGTTGATTTTTTTATGAATATTGTTTTACTTGAGCCGGAAATACCTCAAAATACGGGGAATATTGGAAGAACATGCGTCGCTACGGGTACGGCTCTGCATCTGATAAAGCCTTTGGGATTTGATATTGATGAAAAATCTGTCAAAAGATCGGGGCTTGATTATTGGAAAGATCTTAATTTAAAATGTTATGACAATTTTGAGAGTTTTATTGAGGAAAATCCCAACGCGCGTATTTTTATGGCCACTACAAAGGCGAGAAAAGCTTATACGGACGTTAAATATGAGAAAGACTGTTTTATTATGTTTGGAAAAGAAAGCGCTGGGATTCCAGAAGAAATCCTTTTGAGATACAAGGAAAATTGTGTAAGAATTCCTATGCTTGAGAAATATCGATCGCTAAATTTATCCAATTCCGTTGCTGTGATTTTATACGAGGCTTTAAGGCAGAATAATTTTGATAATTTTCTTTTTGAGGGAGATTTGCATAGGCATAATTGGGACGAGTAGCGTTGTTTATTGTGTTAGCTTGGTTAGATGGATTGTTTTATGGAGGAATTTAACTTATGAAATTTAAATTAAAAAAGTCAATGATTAAGGCTGCGGCTTTAACTATGATATTTTCTTTAAACGCGTCAAGCGTGGTTTTTGCAGGGGACTGTGATATTTCTTATCATATGGGAGAAAACGCCGTAATAAACAAAATATCGGAGGACGGAGCAATTTATATTGTGGGAGACTCTACCGCCTGCGAGTATGGGTATGATGGGAATTACGCCGTTTTTAGAGCGGGATGGGGGATGTATCTTCCCAAATATATATCTGGAAACAGAAAAGTTGTTAATCTTGCTCTTAGCGGCCGAAGCTCAAAAAGCTTTACGGTTGAGGAAAATTATAAAAAGCTTAAAGAAAGTTTGAGAGCGGGAGACTGTTTGTTAATTCAGTTTGGGCATAACGACGCTAAAAAGTCTACGGAAGAGGATTTAAAAAATCGTTACACCGACCCGGAAGGAGACATTAATACCGAGGGAAGTTTTAAAAATTCACTTTATAAAAACTATATAAAATTGGCTGAGGAAAAAGGCGCTGTACCTGTTCTTATTTCTCCCGTGGCGAGAAGAAAATTTGATGAGAATGGGAGAATTATCGACAGTCATGGCTCTTATGACGACGCGGTTGAGGAACTCGCTAAAGAAACGGGAGTTAATTTTATTGATATGACCGCTAAAACAGAAAGGCTTTATAATATATATGGGACGGAGTTTACGAAAGCTTTTCACGCGGCCTATAAGGATAAAACAAAAGGGATAGACAATACCCATTATAACGCTTACGGAGCGAATATGGCGGCTTATCAAATAGCTATGGAATTAGGTATGAAGTATGATTTTTATCAGGAAACCTTGGTTACAAGGGGGGAATTTATCGAGGGATTAATGAGAGTGATAGGAGAGACGGAAAAGACGGAGGAGGATGTGTTTACAGATATTCCAGCGTCTCACAAATACGCCGCTTCTATAGCCACCGCTAAAAAGGCGGGCATTACAAACGGCGACGTCGACGGAAAGTTTAATCCTGACAAGGTTTTAAAAAGTTATGACGCGGTTGTATTTATAATGCGCGCTTTGAGGCATGTGGGTATAGAGTGTCCAAAAGCGGATATTACCGCCGTTAAGAAGACTTTTTATGATACTTTTGATGTTAAAAGGGAGGTTGAGTCGCTTTTTCCCGGTTACGCTTTTGACGACTGTATGAATTTTCTGGAGCTTATAAAACAAAATTCGGAGTATATTTTAAACAGTTCAGAAACAGATGAAAATTTTGATGTTATTAAAAATATATCCAAAGATAATATTTACTATATAGGGGCGCTTATTATGGAAGAACACTCAAAAGGAGTGCCCATTGAGTTAAAAGATGGTTTGTTTATAGCTTTATATGAATTGATTTCAAATAAGGAAAAAACAGAGGTGGTGGAGATGGATTTGAATGAGATTGAGAAAGTTGAGTAAGGCTAAAAACCTGAGAATTAATAATGTGGGACTGGAGCGTATCTAAAAACTAAAATACGCGCGAAAAATTATAAAAAATAAAACGAAATAGAAAGGCTTTTCTGTTTAATTGAACCGTTTTCGTTTGTTTTTTAATAATTTTTTGGATATTTCGTGTATATAACTGATAGCTTATGATAGTTTTCAGATGCGCCCTAGTTAAAAATTATTTTTACAAAGCGTAATAGTCGAGTGGCAAAGCGAAGTTTTGCCTGTGAAGAGGTAAAAATAATTTTTAGTTGTCAAATCCGATTATTTTTAAATTGTTTGACCGCAAATACCCAGCGGGGTTTTAAATGTCGTATATAAATTTATATTTTTCTTGACTTGAAAATGGGATTTATATATAATATATAGATACGTTGAGGCAACGATAAAAAATTATAGGAATATATATTTTTATTTCAAGTTCTTATAATACAGATTAGGAGATGTGATTATGGATTTATCTAATTTTACTGTTTTTTTGACTATGGACGGCGTTGACATTAAGCCGGAAAATGAAAAAGAAAACCAGCAGGCGCATGGGGAAAACAATAATGTAAGCGCTGAGACAGGCGTTCCGTCTAATAACGCTGGAGCGGCTAATCAAGAGGCTCCTGGCGGCTTTATGGGTATTGGAGGCATCGCTATTTATATTGTTGGTTTGATTGCTTTATTTTATTTCTTCGCCATAAGACCACAGAAGAAAAAGGAAAAAGAGCTTATGAATATTCAGAACGCTATTCAAGTAGGGGACTGGGTTATGACTTCAAGCGGATTTTATGGAAGGGTTGCCGATATTGCCGACCAGGTTTTTGTCGTTGAGTTCGGTACCAACAAAGGGGTGAAAATTCCTGTCAGAAAATCGGAAATTATAGGAAATAAAGAACCCAATTTAACTGTTTCCCCATCCTCCAGCGATGAAAAGGACAAATAATTTTAAGTTTGTCTGACTGTAAATATATATTTGAAAAAAGCGTAAAGCTCTTTTAAAGTAAGGGCGCTACGCTTTTTTTGTGATAAAAATTTTTTGTTTCTATATTTCTTTATTTACTTTATTAATGAGAGATTAATATTTAATTAATGTTATATACGCTCAGCCATGTAATAAATGAGTTCTTCGGTAGCTTCCCAGCCAAGACATGGGTCGGTAATAGATTTTCCGTAAACATAGTCTTCTATTTGCTGATTGCCTTCCTCTATGTAACTTTCTATCATAAAGCCTTTGATTATTTTTCTTAGGGTAGAGTTGTATTTTCTGTTATGTAAAATTTCTTTGACAATGCGAGGCTGCTCATAAAATTTTTTGTTTGAGTTTGAATGGTTTGTGTCAATTATTATAGCCGGGTTTTTATATCCTTTATCATAATACATTTCAGTAGCTCTGATAAGATCCTCGTAATGATAATTTGGTATATTATCTCCATGTTTATTTACTGAACCTCTCATTATGGCGTGAGTAAGTGGATTTCCGCTTGTTTTTACCTCATACCCGCCGTAAGCGAAGTCATGAGAAGACTGTGCCGCCCGAATTGAGTTAAACATTACGTTTAAGTCACCGCTTGTAGGATTTTTCATTCCGACAGCTACGTCAATTCCGCTCGCGGTTAATCGGTGCTGTTGATTTTCAACGCTTCTCGCCCCAACCGCTATATATGTTAAAAGATCGGATACAAAAGGAAGATTTGATGGATAAAGCATTTCATCGGCGGCTGTAAGGTGAGATTCTGAAATCGCTCGTATATTCATTTTTCTTATAGCGGCGATTCCCTCAACCATATTTGTGGCTTTATGTGGGTCGGGCTGGTGCATTATACCTTTATAGCCCTCTCCGGTTGTTCTTGGTTTTCCCGTATAAATTCTTGGAATTATAAAAAGCGTGTCTTTTACTTTCTCATTCACTTTAGCGAGCTTAGATATATAGTCACATACGGAATCCTCGTTATCCGCTGAGCAAGGTCCTATTATTAAAATGAATTTATTGCTCTTTCCGGTTAAAATATCTTTGATTTCGGCGTCTCTCTCCGCTTTAATTTTTTTCAGATTTTCCGGAAGGGGATTTTCGGCGATAATTTCTTCCGGAGATGGTATTTTTCTTATATTTGTGAAACTCATAAAAACACTCCTTAATTTTTGCCTTTTAATATACAGTAATTTCAATAGATTATAAATTATTGAGGAAAGAAAAAATTATTTTACTTAAAAATTTTAAAATCACTTTGAGATTTTTTTCATAGGAAAGGTTTGTTTATATTTTATAAAATATTTTTTTCAGGGGCTTTTTATTTTAAGTGTAATTACTGGTGTGTTATAGAATCTTTTATGTTAAACTTGTTATAAAATTTTTACAAAGCCGCTTTAAAAATCTTTTTTTGTTATATTTAGACTGACTTTTTATGTAACCCCAATAACTTATGATAGTTTTTGGATACGCTCTAAGTATTACCGTTAAAATAACGCTTTGCCTAATGAAAAAGTTTTTTGGTAATCATTATTGTTTATAGCGATTTATGAGATTTTCAGAGTAAAATAATTACTTTACATATTGGATTTTATTAAATCTTGTATGTCTATTCCTCCATTGTTTTGCTATAGGTTATTGAACAGGCATATTATTTCCACGACCTATATAATAATAACGTCTATTTTATAATTAGTCAAGTTTTTGGAAGTAAAAAAGGCAATCGAAGTAATTGTATATTTTTTGAAAAATGTCGCAATATCTAAATGTTAGTGCTTCAAATATTAAAATTATCAAAAAAAGTTATTAAATACGAAACTTATAATTGAATATACTTTTATTTTTTGGTATAATGTTATCAGACAAAAATTTTTTAAAGGAGGATTTTTTATAATGAAAAAAGGAAATGTTATTGTCGGACAGTCAGGCGGACCTACTTCGGTTATTAACTCAAGTCTCGCGGGGGTTTTTAAAGCCGCTAAAGATAATGGGGTAGATAAGATTTATGGAATGAGAAACGGTATTCAAGGCCTTTTGGAAAACAAATATGTTGATCTTAAAGAGTGTTTAAAAGACGGTCTTGACATTGAGCTTCTTAAACGCACTCCGTCTTCTTATCTTGGCTCATGCAGATTTAAACTCCCGGAAATATCGGAAAACGAACAGCTTTTTAAGGATATTTTCGCTATTCTTGAGAAATTGGATGTAAAATATTTCTTCTATATCGGTGGAAATGACTCTATGGATACAACTAAAAAACTTTCCGAATACGCTAAAAGCATTAACAGCGATATAAGGTTTATGGGTGTTCCTAAGACTATTGATAACGATTTAGCTGTTACGGACCATACTCCGGGATACGGAAGCGCGGCTAAGTACATAGGAAGCAGTATTAAAGAGATTATAAGAGACGGTCTTGTGTATAATTATCCAAGTATTACGGTGGTTGAGATTATGGGAAGAAACGCCGGCTGGCTTACAGCCGCGGCTTCATTGGCAAAAAGCGATGACTGCGAGGGTGTTGATATGATTTGTCTTCCGGAGGTGCCTTTTGACGTTGACAAGTTTTTAGCCAAAATTGAGGCGAATAAAAACAGGTCTCAGGTTGTAGCTATATCGGAGGGTATTAAGACAAAAGACGGAAAATATGTTTGCGAGGCCTCAAGAGAAAATGTCGCTACAGATTCTTTCGGACATAAATCTTTAAGCGGGACAAGCCAGTATCTCGCAGAGCTTATAAAAGAAAAAACAGGTTGTAAAACAAGGTCTGTTGAATTTAGCTCTCTTCAGAGATGCGCTTCTCACATAGCTTCAAGGACAGACGTTGAGGAAGCTTTTATCGCCGGAAGCAAAGCTGTTGAGGCGGCTATTAACGGCGAGACGGGAAAGGTTGTTATTTTTGAGAGAATTTCAACGGAGCCTTACCAAATGATTACCAAAATAAGTGATGTTGATAAAATCGCCAACGTAGAGAAGAAAGTTCCGCTTGAGTGGATTGTAAATGACGGAACAGACGTTTCCGACGCTCTTACGGACTATATTAAACCTCTTATTCAGGGTGAGATGACTCAGATTATGGTAAACGGACTCCCGAAACATATTGTGCTTAAATAATTTAAAGTATTATAATTATTGTTTGGATTGAGTTTGAGCAAACAAGAGTTTCTCAAACTCATTTCCTTTTTTATTTTATGTATTAAACGCTCTCTTTATAAAATAATATATAATATATATTAATTTCCGACGGACGCGTGTTTATATTAGAGCGTATCTGAAAACTAAAATACGCGCGAAAAATTATAAAAAATAAAACAGAAAGGCTTTTCTGTTTTATTGAACCGTTTTTATTTATTTTTTAATAATTTTTTGGATATTTCGCGTATATAACTGATAGCTTATGATAGTTTTCAGATACGCCCTAGAAGGGAAACGGCGATACATAATTATTTATGTTTATTATAGAAGCTGTTTGTTTTTGTCCGTAGGGTTTTTGTTTTTTAGGGAAAGAGAGGGGATTGCATGGCGCGTGTGAGAAAATTTTTAAACTTCGTTTTTGGCTTTGTGAGAAAGTTTGAGGAAAACGAGCTTATATATTTCGCCAACGCTCTTACTTACAGACTTTTACTTGCTATGTTTCCTTTTATTATATTTCTTATGACTCTTTTTGGATTTTTGGATTTGGAGGTTGGAGGTTACATAAAGCGGATTGCCGTCGCTATGCCGTCGGATGTTCGGGAAATACTTTTTGTTTTTTTGGAAGAGGTCGTTTACTCAAAAAATGTGAGTTTGCTTTCAATAAGTCTTTTATTAAGTGTGTTTAGCGCCTCATCGGGCTTTAATTATCTTATAAAAGGTATTAACAAAGCTTTTGATATTGAGGATGAGAGAAATTTTATAAAAAAAAGAGTTATAAGTATTTTGCTTGTGTTTGTATTTTCATTTTTAATAACAGCTTCTCTTATTTTATTTATTTTTTGTGACGCGATAGAAAAAGTTTTGATTGATTTTATAGGAGTAAGTGATATAATAAAAGGTGTATTTGGTATGACGGGGTATATTATTAACGTTATAGCTCTTTTTGGCATACTTATTGTTATTTTTAAAATTTCAGTATATAAAAAAACAAAGCTGCGCCAGCTTGCGCCAGGTACTCTTATTGTTGTATGTGGATGGCTTATGATGAGTAAGATTTTTAATATTTATGTTAATAATTTTTCAAAAATTTCCGTTATTTATGGAAGTTTGGGAAGTATTTTTATTTTACTTGTCTGGCTTAATATTTTATCTGTGCTTATACTCGCGGGAAATCAGATTAACGCCATGTTAATTGAGAGTAAAAAATGTTATGAGAATGATAGTTGATATTTTAGGATGATTTATTAATTGATTTGTGGGATTTTTACCGCGGAGTGTCCCGGAACTATATCTTTTTACATGTTGGGGAGTGAAATTTATGAGATTTTACGGTAGATTAAAGTTTTTTATAAGATTTAGCCTTGTGTTTTCTATATTTATTAATATGTTAGTCGGATTTGAGGCCATAGTGAGGAATAATGTGTATCTTATGTTTTTAAGCTGTGCTTCTGTTTTCGCCTTTATAATTCCTTTATATTATACGGCGTTTATTTTTGAGAGGCAAAAACGACAGCTTAACGAAAGTTTTAAAAAGTTTTTTGATTGTATCGAGGATATACTTAAAAAATGTGACGATGATTTTGAAAGTGAGTTTGAGAAAGAAATAAAAAATGACAAGGATATGATTTTATTTTCAGAATATATTAATAAAAATAAAACATTATTCCTTGATTTTAAAAATAAAAATAATCTGCTTAATGAAATACTTATCTCAACAGTTGTAAATAGAGACATTGAGAAGTTTTTCGCTGATATTATGCCTAAAATTATGAATATCACAAAAAGTCAGCTAATTGTTTTTTATATGGTGAACAAGGTTACAAATAAGCTTGAGATAAAATCAAGCGTAGGTTTTGGAAAAGGCATCTACAGTCAGTTTGATATGAGCATGAGCGAGGGTTTTTTGGGACAAGCCGCCGTGAATAACAAAATTATGCTGTTGGATGATATTGACGACTCAACTTATATAGTGAAAACTTTTTTAGGAGACATTAAACCCAAAGACGTTATTGCCGTTCCTGTAAATAATATTGATGATGAGAATGATGTTTTAGGTGTTTTCGCGTTAGGTTCGGTATATAAATACACAAAAGAGCATATAGAAATGTTTAAGGAAATGAGAAAATATATCGCTTACGCTATTATTAACGGATTGAACCACAGTAAAAATATCCGTCTTACAAATGAGCTTAAATTTCAAAATCAGCTTATTCAAAATCTTAATGAGGATTTGGAAATGAAAATTAAAAAGCGTACCGGTATTTTAAATAATGTTTTTAATAGTATGGACGATTACGCTATTATATCTATTGATAATGAGGAAAATGTTATCGCTCTTAACAATATCGCCATGAAACAGTTCGGATTATTAAAAGATGATATTATAGGGAAAAATATTTCTGAAATTTCTGAAATTCAAGAGTACATAAAAAACAGAACGGAAAATTATATTGACGACGCTATGAGGAAGGGTAAATCAAAACATATATATAAACTTACGGACGATAAAGGAACTGAGAAAATTTTTGAAACGGAGTTTTTCTCTATCAAAGACGAATACGGTGAGAATTCAGGATTTACCATTACTATTAAAGATATTTCATATCTTAAAAAATTCAAAGGATCAGAGGTTATTAACGGAAAGGTTCTTAATCTTATGCTTGAGGAAAGCTCAAATTCCATTATTATTGTCAGAGAGGATTTCACTATAGAGGGAATAAGCAAAAACGCCGAGTATTTAATAGGTATTAATAAAGACAACGTACAAGGTATGTTTATATGGGATATATTTTTTGGAAACAAAAAAATCAAGGATTTTATGAATTATGTTTTCAAAGACAATGACGATAAGGAAATTAAGACTTTCAATACTGTAGCTGTCAATACAAAAATAAATATTAATATGCGAGTTAAGCTTATTAACGACAGCTCCACTGAAAATAAAAAGGTTATCATATATTTATAGTATAATTTTTATTACAACTTATTTTATATTTCATGATTTAACATTAACTGTAATTGACAGAGTAAACCGCTGATAGTATAATTACGCTATGGGTGTGTTCGGAGATTTCGACACAATTATTAAAAATATAAAAGCTGTGAGTTATTATACAGTGAAATAGTTAAAGAAATCTTTATCACATAGAGGGATATTGAATATTATAGTTACGCGTTGTCTTAAAGAGGTTTAAGTTTTTTAAACGGCGTATATTTATGAGTTTTCGGTTTGTTGAGGGTGTTTATAATATTCAACAAATTTATCATTGAAGATATAAAAAGTAAAATTAGAACTGTCTAAACACGTTTTAACAATATTTTTATAAATTTTGAAAACAGGTGAAAAATTTGAGTATTTTTAGTAAAGTTTTAGATTTTATAAATAAGTTCAAAAATCAAAATAAAAATAATGAGAAAGAATCTTTTGAATATACAAAATTCAACGAGTTTTTGTATGACGTATCAACGGAAACGGAGCATAAAATTGTTAAACATGTAATAATTTTATGTAACAAAGCTTTGCTTGCTTACAGACAGCGAATTTACCTTATGAGGAAGCTTAAAGAATACAATACAAGGCTTAAAGAGGTCGAGTGTTATAACAGTTTATCGGAGAAAGACGCTGACGAGCTTAAATCTCTTATTGAGCAGTTTGTTTCTCTTACAAGAGAGAGAAACATATTAAGGTATCAGCTTGTGGATTTTGACAAGGGTGTAAATAAGCTTGAGAATATTGAGGAGGACGCCGAGGAAGCTGTTATAAGGATGCGTGACGCTGAGTATAATCAGAGGATTTTTAAACAGGATATCGGCTATCTCCAAATGGAAAAAGAAGATTTAAAAGATGAGCAGGGTAAGCTTACTTTTGGTCTTAATTTTATTTATAAATTTAGTATTGTAATGCTTTTGCTTTTTGGAGTTGGTACGATTGTTTTAGCTATGTCAAATATTTTCAGTAAACAGACTATTTTCTTTTCTTTAAGTATTATGGCTATTCTTGTTATATGTATTATTGCCGTTGTTTATTTTTTTAGACGCAAGCTTACTTATGAGTTAAAAATTAATATAAAAAAACAGGAAAAACTTGTGGAGATTTTAAGCAAAAAAAATGTTATGTATTCTTATTACACGAATTTTCTTAAATATGAGTGTAATAAATTTAAGGTCAGAAACGCCGATATGCTTGCCGCTAATTTAAAAGAATACGATAACTATAAACATGTTACGTCAAGATATGATTCTATAAGAAATATTATGTATCAAACACAAGAGCTTCTTGAAAAATTTTTAAGAGATAAAAAAATCGATATGGATGATGTATCTATTGAGAAATTTGCCAATACAATAAGTATTGACGATAAAATAGAATATTGCAAGGAAATAAACTCATCTAAAGAAGATACGCAGGCTAAACTTAACGCTGTTGATGAAAAACTTGAGATTATATGGAAGCAAGTCACGGACATTGGAAAGAGAGATTGGTCCGGCAAGGAAATAATTGAGAATATTATGAACGCATATTTGCGTGAGGTTGAGAAAATAAATGTTGAAATCGATGTGGATGAAAGCTATAACAGTCAAATGGAGGCTTCTCTCGCGGGAATAGGAGAATGAGAAGTATGTCAGGTGTTGGGGTTTCTTTGATTTTTATAGGCGGTATAATTCTTGGATTTTCTTTTGTTTTAAAAACCGGCAAAAAAAATCTTGATAAAAATTTTGAGGAAGCTATAAGAAATTTTGAAAAGCAAAAAGAGAATGAGGAAGAAAAAAACGCAAGCGATTTTGAGAAATATTTAAGTGTTTCCGAAAATAATTTTGAAAATGGCTTTGAGGAAAATTTTGAGAAAGAGCATGAAAATAATTTAACGGAAGAATATGACGAGGACGACGAGGATTTTGCGGTTCTTATGAAGCAAGCCAAGGATTTTTTAAAACTTGTGGGAATTGCTTTAATAGTTATTGGAATTATTTCTTTTTTTGTTTAAGAAATTTATATTTTTTATTTATTTTATTTTTTAGAAATAACCTCGGCGGGAGGCTTAGTGATGAAAAGTTATTTTTTATTTTTTATAAGTTTCATGTCGTTGGCTTTATCAATTTTATTTATTTCTGTCGTTTTTGCTGAGGAAGCGTATGATAATCAATTTTTGTTTAAATTAAAAGACGATTTGGATGAGGTTTTTCTTACGGAGTACAGAAACTTTGGCGTTGACGTGGTTTCTGAAAATTTGAGTATATACAAAGCCGATTATGACACGATTGAAAATTTAAGGGAATTGGGTCTTATTGACTACGCTGAGGAGAACGCTTTAATTGAGCTCGCTGATTTGGAAACGGGTGAAAGTGTTCCAATAAGCGGGGAAGAACCCAAATATAACGATGCTTATTTTAAAAAACAATGGTATTTTGAGAAACATAATCTTTTAGGAGCTAAGGAAAGACTCGGAAACGGTAAAGGCGTGAGAATTGCTGTGATAGATTCGGGAGTCGCCGTACAAGAGGATTTCAATTCCTCAAATATAGAAGAGGGATATAATTATATAAATCCCGATAAAACGGGAAATTACATAAGCGATAACGATACGCTTACGGTTCGTGTCCATGGTACTCAAGTGGCCGGAATTATATGCTCAAAAAGCGACAATGAGATTGGCATAGCGGGAATCGCGGAGGAAGCGACTATTGTACCGCTTATAGTATATCAAGACGGAACCAATTCTTTGGAGAATGTTATCAGGGCGATAGACGACGCTGTGAGAAAATATAACTGCGATATTATAAATATGTCTCTTACTACTCCGACAAAAAGCAAATTTCTTCAGGAGGCTGTTGATTACGCCAATAAAAATAATGTTATAGTTATTGCGGCGGCGGGAAACGGCGGGGCGGCGTCTTATCTTTATCCCGCCTCATGTGAAAATGTTATTTCCGTAGGCTCAGTTGATTTGGATTTTGGGGTTTCGTATTTTTCTCAAAAAAATGATTATGTCGATATTTCAGCTGCCGGAAGTGGACTTACTCTTGTGGGATGTGACGGGGTATATAGGGACGGAAGGCAGGGTACCTCTTTTTCCGCTCCTATTATTTCAGGGTTCGCGGCTCTTATAAAAGAAAAGTATCCATATGTTAACGGAGAGCTTTTTTTAAAAATTCTTAAAGCGGGAAGTTATGACATAGAAAATGTCGGATATGATATATATACGGGATTTGGAGCCTTTAACGCTTTTGAAAGCATGGAATTTATTGAGAAAAACAGAGATTTTTTTATTTCTCCCATTTATATTAACGGTTCAGATATAAGAGTTAAAATTTTTGGAGATGGGATTTTTGGAAATCTTATTTTTGCAGTTTATGACGAAAATGGTAAAATGAAAGATTTTTATACGCAAACTTTTGGGACAGAAAATCAAGTTTTTTGTAAAGGCTTTAAACAGAGTTTAGAAAAGGGTGAAGTTATAAAAGTTTTCGCTTTTGATAATTTTTTGAGTATGAAGCCTTTAGGAGAGGCTAGAATTTCAGTAGGCGGATAAAAAAGAATAGGAGATAATTGATTTAAAAATGATTTTAACGATAGTTTATGAAAAACCATAAAATAAATTTTATAATTTTTATTTTAACTCTTGTAAATTTTTATTCTATCAATTAAAATATAGATGTAGGTTTATTTTTATTAAATTTAAGAAAAGAGGGTTACGAATGAGAAATAGAATTTTGGCTGTTATACTGACATTTACTTTTGTTTTTAGTTTAGGCTCGATTAATATTTTCGCCGCGGGAATGTCATTTTATCCTGAGCAGGGAGTTTATGAGTTTGAGGAAGACCAAATTGGCGAAAAATTTATTGTTGATTTTATTCTTGACGGAAACGAGGGATATAATAATTCCACTTTTAGGGTTAAATATGATCCAAGTGTAATAAAAGCGGTTCCTAACGAAACTTCAGACACTGATAACGACGGATTTATAACATATGACGTTATAAGCGGAAAGTCAAGACGTCTTTTCTTTAACTCAGAGATTACGTCTCAGCTTAATTTAGTTCCGTCAAAGGGCGCGAGAGATTATGAGGGACGCTCGGATGGAAAGAAAACCGCCGCTGAAACAGGTATTATTGTACTTGGACAATATGTGAGCAATGTGGCGGGTGTTTATGACACATATGATAATGGCATATTTATAAGACTTACTTTTGAGGTTATGGGACCAGGGGAAACGGATATTGAGATATCGGGTAAACCGGGAAGCAGCTGTATTTTTTACGCTACTTCAAATGTTAAACAAGATGTGTCTATAGAGTCGGCGAGAGTAAAAGTAAATGGCAATGAGGAAGAGCCTATAGAGACTACAACAGAAAGCAAAAATTCTGACGGGGAAACAGTTACGGAGACTACAACTAAATTTAAGTCAAGCGGAAGTTTAGATTTATCAGAGGATGATTCGGAAAGCACCACAAAAGATTCGTCTAAAGAAAAGGATTCAGAGAAATCTTCAAACAAAAAAGAGAACAAGGACAAAAATAACTCTGACGGTGACAAGGATTCAGAGAAAGAATCAAGAGATGATAAAAAGGGAGATTCCGATAAAACAAAAAGCGATGAAGTGTTTTTCAATGATATCTCAAATTATGTGTGGGCTGAAAAAGCGATTAATGACCTTGCCGAGCGGAAAATTATAAATGGTGTGGGAGGAGGGAAATTTGCTCCTCAAAATAATGTGAAAAGAGCTGATTTCTTAATCATGCTTATGAATGGTCTTGGAATTAAGGCAAAAGATAACGCAAGCGGTTTTGCGGACGTGGATTCATCAAAATATTACGCTAACGCTGTAACGGCTGCTCAATCTCTTGGTATTGCGGCGGGCGATGACAAAGGAAATTTTAGACCGGAGGAATTTATATCAAGACAAGATATGATGGTTCTCGCTTACAGAGCTTTAATTAAGAAAGAACATAAAATTGAGGCGGATGGAGCGGACGCTTTAAGTAAATTTAATGATAAAGACGATATTTCTGAATACGCTAAGGAAGCGCTTAACGCTATGGTTTCTCAAAAAATTGTGAATGGTACCGGAAATAATGTCGAGCCTAAAAACAATACCACAAGGGCTCAGTCGGCTGTTATTATTCATAATATTCTTGAATTTATAGGCGAATTAAATTAAAGTTTATTTTTGTTAATATTATTTTGTTTTTATACAGAAATTTAGAAAAGGCTGTTTTAATAATCTTTTGATTGTTTAAAACGGCTTTTTCCTATAGTGTTTAAAATTAAAAAAATGACTTATGGGAATTTCCTGTTTAATTTGTTGTATAAATTGCCTATATGTGGTATAATAAATAAAGATTTATAATGAATTTAAAAAAAGCGAAAGTAAGCGAGATGAAAATTTATTCTCACAAGAAAGATGAGAAATGGTGTAGTCAATAATATGGCTAACTAACGATAATTAATGAAAGGGGTTTTATCCGCTGAATTTGTGTAGTTTTAAGTTAATTGACATATATTTGATGATTAAAATTCTTCGAATATATAGTTATTAGAGTATTTATAATATATCCGCAAAGATAAAATTAATGTGAAGTGTATTTATGTTTTTGAATATATTTTAACAAGGAGGTATTTTAATGAAAATCGCGGTAACTTATGAAAACGGCAAAATTTTTCAGCACTTTGGACATACTGAGGAATTTAAAATCTATACTATTGAGGACAAAGCTATTGCCTCTTCGGAGGTTGTTCCCACGAATGGCAGCGGTCACGGGGCTTTGGCAGGATTTTTAAAAGGTTTAGGAATTGATACACTTATATGCGGAGGAATAGGAAAGGGAGCGAAAGACGCTCTTAACGACGTAGGTATTACACTTTACGGAGGGGCGTCTGGAGATGCTGACGAAGCGGTTTCAGCCCTTTTAAAAGATGAGCTTGAGTTTAATGAGAATGTGGAGTGCTCACATCATAATGACAATGGTCACGAACATTTATGCGGTTCTCATGGTTGCGGCTCTCATGGCTCAAAAAAGTATGGGGGAATTACGGAGGTTACAGGTGAGAATTTCTCGGAAGAGGTTAAGGGATGCTCTGACCTTGTTGTTATTGATTTTTGGGCGGAGTGGTGTGGTCCTTGCCAAATGTTATCTCCTATTATTGACGAGTTAAGCGAGGAAATTACAGATGTTAAATTTTGTAAAATAAATGTTGACGAACAACAGGATG
>CAJTVH010000002.1 GCA_910579745.1 uncultured Clostridia bacterium
GTTTTGGTTTATTTTTTAATAATTTTTTGGATATTTCGCGTATATAACTGATAGCCTATGGTAGTTTTCAGATACGCCCTAGGCGAAATTGTTTTTTATAAGATGATGAATGGTAAATTTAATTCACAATGTTTCACAAAAAAATAAGCGTGTCTTAAGTTTCTTTTATTTCTCATGATTTTTTTGTGTTTTAGTTTTCGGATATGTTGTAATAAAAATTATGTTCCATTATTTTACAACAGTACACAAAGATATTACAGAACGTCTTTTAAAGATTGACACATCTCTCGCTAATAAGGCGAGGAAAGTTCTTGAGATTAATAAGTCTGAAAGACATATACGGGGTGGAATGGCCACAAGAAAAAAGTATTTGGGAAAAAAATGATTTTTTAAATATTTTGGTTAATAATAATCTTTGCGATTATTAAGTTAGGTAATTATTTTTTAATACAAAAAGTTAGTATTTAAAACTTATTATAATTTTGAGTTAAACTTTACTTATATTATCAGGGAAGTTTATTATATATGACATTAATTGTCGTAGAAAAAGTGCGTTGTATTTTTTTATCCGCTCAAAGAATATATCTCGAAAATAAAAAATATTAAGTCAATTCGTTTAATTTATTAAATGGAGCCTTATTATTGATGTTTAATATAATTAGGCTATTAAATTATAAAATTAGACGGAATTGTCTTAATATTTTTTTATTGTTATAAAGTTATCCGATATATAGCGGAGAAGTGTAATCAGAATGCAGATTCGATTATTCCTGAATAATTATTAAAACATCTTGTTTAATATTGGAGTTTATGATAAAATTATATAAATATATTTTGATTTTATATATCAAAAAAAGTTTTATTTAAATAATTTATTTCAATAATAAGGAGATGAAAGAATGAGTGAACAAACTTTTTATATGGCGATTTCTATTGTTGTATATTTGCTTATTGTACTTGTTATAGGTGTTAAGTTTTCCAAAAGTAACAATACTGTCAGCGATTTCTATCTTGGAGGGAGAAAGCTCGGTCCTATTGTAACAGCTATGAGCGCCGAGGCTTCAGATATGAGCAGTTATCTGCTTATGGGAGTGCCGGGAGTGGCTTTTCTTTCTGGAGCCGCTGAGGCGTCATGGACCGCTATAGGTCTCGCTATCGGAACTTACATAAATTGGTTGTTAGTCGCTAAACGTTTAAGAAACTATTCTCAGATTACAAATTCTATTACAATTCCTGATTTTTTCTCTGACCGTTTTAAAGATAAAAAAAGAATACTCACGATTATAGCGGCGATTGTGATTATTATATTCTTTATTCCTTATACTGCTTCGGGTTTCGCCGCGTGCGGAAAATTGTTCGGTACTCTTTTTGACGTTGAGTATCATACCGCCATGATTGTGAGCGCTGTTGTGATTATATTTTATACGACTGTCGGAGGATTTCTGGCGGCGAGTACTACAGACTTTATTCAAAGTATTATTATGTCAATAGCTCTTATTATTGTTTTTGTGTTTGGAATTGTAAGCGCTGGAGGAATCGATTCCGTTATTGAGAATACCAAGGATTTACCTGGGTATTTGAGTTTAACGGAAAGCTATGTTAAGGAATCGGGTCTGGCGAACGAATATGGATTTATAATGATAATTTCAACTCTGGCTTGGGGGCTCGGATATTTTGGCATGCCTCATATACTTTTGAGATTTATGGCTATTGAGGACAGTGAAAAGCTTAAAACATCAAGACGAATAGCGAGTGTGTGGGTGGTTATTTCTTTAGCTGTCGCTGTTTTGATAGGTATAACAGGATTTGGTATGGTTAAAAACGGAGCCTTGACAACCTTTGACGATCCTGAGACCGTTATAATACAAATTTCCAATCTTCTGGGAAGCAACGGAATATTTTTCGCTCTTGTCGCCGGAGTCATTATCGCCGGAATTTTCGCCTCGACAATGTCTACCGCGGATTCTCAGCTTTTAGCGGCTTCTTCCGCTGTTTCAGAGAATATTATCGGAAGTTTGTTTAAAATAAAAAATTACCGTAATATGTCCATGATTATCGCTAGAGCCACTCTTGTTATTATAGCCGTTATCGCTATATTTCTCGCGTGGGACCCAGAAAGCTCAATATTTGGTATTGTTTCTTTCGCGTGGGCCGGATTCGGCGCGGCTTTTGGACCTGTTATACTTTTCGCCTTGTTCTGGAAACGCGCGAATATGTGGGGCGCTTTTTCCGGTATGGTCTGCGGTGGGGTAGCTATTTTCGTATGGAAATATCTTGTTAGGCCTATGGGTGGTATATGGGATATTTATGAGCTTTTGCCGGCTTTTATTATCGCTTGTGCCGCTATAGTTATTATAAGTGTCTTAACGGAAAAACCTTCAAAAGAAATTATTGAGGAATTTGAAAAAGCGAGAAAAGGAAACACCATATCGGATTTCTCCTGATATTAATAAGGATATTAATAATTAAGAATTGATTTAGTATTTACAGCGTGTCTGAAAACTGAGATACACTTAAAAACTATAAAAAATTAAATGTTTACACCAGTAGACGCTTTTTAAAAATGTGCTTGTTTTCATGATATTTTTGACTTATAGAAAGAAAAAATGTTTTTTAAGGTAAGCGACAAACGTGGAATGTTCAGACAGACAACGGTAAAGCTTATTTTAGGGAAAAATTTTTATATACGGAGTTTTGATTATGTATAAATTACTTAAAACCGAGGGCAGGGCAAAAAGAGGGGAATTTATTACTCCTCACGGAGTTATTCAGACACCTGTTTTCATGAATGTTGGTACGGCGGGCGCCATTAAGGGAGCTGTCTCAAGTTTTGACCTTAGAGATATTAAATGTCAGGTTGAGCTTTCAAACACTTATCATCTACATTTAAGACCTGGTGATGAAATTATCAAAAAGCTTGGAGGTCTTCATAAATTTATGGTTTGGGATAGGCCTATTTTGACGGATTCAGGAGGATTTCAAGTTTTTTCCCTTACTTCCTTAAGAAGGATTAAGGAGGAGGGTGTTTATTTCTCATCTCATATTGACGGAAAAAAAATTTTTATGGGACCAGAGGAAAGTATGCGCATTCAGTCAAACTTAGGGTCAACTATCGCCATGGCGTTTGACGAGTGCCCACCTTATCCAGCTACTAAAGAATATATGTCCGCTTCTGTCGCGAGGACGACGAGATGGCTTGAGAGATGTGTTAAAAAGCTTAGCGAGCTTAATTTAAAAGAAGATACGATAAATAAAAAGCAGATGCTTTTTGGCATTAATCAGGGAGGAACTTATGAGGACATTCGTATTTCTCACGCTAAAAGAATATCGGAACTTGAACTTGACGGTTACGCTATAGGCGGTCTTGCCGTAGGCGAGGCTCATTCTGAGATGTATCGTATATTGGATGAGGTTGTTCCGTATTTACCCCAGAATAAACCGACTTATCTTATGGGAGTGGGTACTCCCGCGAATATTCTTGAGGCTGTTGAGAGAGGCGTGGATTTTTTTGATTGTGTGCTTCCAGCCAGAAATGGGAGACACGCCAACGTGTATACGAATAAAGGGAAGCTCAATCTTCTTAACGCCCAATATGAACTTGACGACACCCCTATTTCGGAGGAATGCGCTTGTCCTGTTTGCGGGGCTTATTCAAAAGCTTATATACGTCATCTTTTTAAGGCGAAAGAAATGCTCGCTATGCGACTTTGCGTTTTGCATAATTTATATTTTTTTAATAATATGACTGAGGAAATCCGAAACGCTCTTGATAAGGGATGTTTTTCTGAGTATAAAAGAAAAAGGCTTGACGGTTTTTTAGAAAATGACAAAAAGATAAGGGGAATTTAGGGTTTCTCTAAAAATTGTTTGTTTTTAAGTTATATTGATATTCATATAAATTTAAACTAAAAATTACAGAAGGGAAGAATTTTATGAGCGACATAAGACGAATATTTGTTGAGAAAAAGAAAAATCGTGATATTGAGGCGAGGCATTTATATAATGATATTAAAGAAAATCTCGGAATATCTAATCTTTTGGGTTTACGAATTTTAAACCGCTATGATATGACAGGCATTTCTGATGAATATTATGAGCTTTCTAAAAATACTATTTTTTCAGAGCCTCCAGTTGATTCTATTTATGAGGAGGAGTTTGAGTGCGGTGATGACGAGGTTATGTTTGGTATGGAATATTTGCCGGGACAATACGACCAACGAGCGGATTCGGCTATGCAATGCGTTCAGATTGTAACGGGAGAGGATATGCCAAAAATAAACGTTGCCAAAATTTTTGTTCTTAAAGGTAAATTAACTGATTTGGAGATTGAGGAAATCAAAAAATATTGTGTCAATCCGGTTGACTCAAGAACAGCCTCTCTTGAGAAACCGAAGACCCTTGATATGGAAGTCACAATTCCTGAGGATGTTAAAATTTATGACGGGTTTATCAATAAGTCTGACGATGAGATTATAAAAATGAGAGAGACTCTTGGTCTCGCCATGAGTGACGAGGATTTATTATTTTGCAGAAATTATTTTAAGGAAACCGAGAAAAGAGATCCGTCAGTTACGGAAATTAGGGTTATTGACACTTATTGGTCAGATCATTGCCGTCACACGACTTTCGCCACGAATATTCAGAATATTGAGATTCAAGAGGGAGAATACAGCAAACCGATAAAAGACTCTTTTGATATGTACATGAATCAAAGAAAAAAATTGTATGTAGGAAAAAATAAAAATATTTGTCTTATGGATATTGCCGTTATGGGTATGAAAGCGCTTAAAGCCAACGGTGTTTTGGACAATCTTGATGAATCGGAGGAAATTAACGCTTGCAGTATTGTGGTTCCTGTTGATGTTGACGGAGAAGAAGAAGACTGGCTAATTATGTTTAAAAACGAGACTCATAATCATCCGACGGAAATTGAGCCTTTCGGCGGGGCGGCGACCTGTCTTGGAGGAGCGATAAGGGATCCTCTATCAGGAAGGGCTTATGTTTATCAGGCTATGCGTGTAACGGGAAGCGGAGACCCGAGAACATCTGTTTCGGATACTCTTTCCGGAAAACTTCCTCAAAGAAAAATCACAACTTCCGCCGCTCATGGCTACAGTGCTTATGGAAACCAAATAGGACTTGCCACAGGTCATGTTTCTGAGATTTATGACGAGGGATATGTGGCTAAACGTATGGAAATAGGAGCGGTAATAGCCGCCGTTCCAAAGAAACAAGTGGTAAGGGAAACTCCTGAAAACGGCGATGTTATTGTTCTTGTGGGAGGCCGTACGGGTCGTGACGGATGCGGAGGCGCGACAGGTTCCTCAAAAGAGCATAATGAGGAATCTATTTTAACTTGCGGCGCTGAGGTTCAGAAAGGTAACGCTCCTACCGAGAGAAAGCTTCAAAGACTATTCAGAAAGCCCGAAGTCAGCGGAATGATTAAAAGGTGCAATGATTTTGGAGCGGGAGGCGTGGCTGTGGCTATTGGTGAACTTGCCGAGGGGCTTGTTATTGACCTTGACAAAGTTCCTAAAAAGTATGAGGGGCTTGACGGTACGGAACTGGCTATTTCAGAGTCACAGGAAAGAATGGCTGTTGTTATTAAAAAGGAAAACGCCGATAAATTTATTAAGCTATCAAATGATGAGAATCTTGAGGCTACCGTGGTTGCCGATGTTACATCTGACAGGCGCCTTAAAATGAATTGGAGAGGAAATGACATTGTTAATATTTCAAGGGATTTTCTTGACACAAACGGAGCCACGCAAAATACGGACGTTTTTGTTAAATCGCCCGAAAAGAAAATTGTGGGAGAAAATTGTGATAAGGATATTAAAACCGCGTGGACTCAAAATCTTAAACAGCTTAACGTGGCTTGCCAAAAGGGCCTTGTGGAAAGATTTGACTCTACTATCGGAGCTAATACCGTTCTTATGCCTTTCGGCGGAAATACGCAGATGACTCCTATGGAAGTTATGGCGGCGAAAGTTCCTGTTCTTAAAGGAGATACCAGAACGGTTACTTTAATGTCTTATGGGTATAATCCTACGGTCGCTAAATGGAGTCCTTTTCACAGTGCTGTTTACGCTGTTGTTGAGTCTGTTTCTAAGATTGTGGCCGCCGGCGGTAATTATAAAAGTGTGAGGCTTACTTTTCAAGAGTATTTTGAGAGACTCGGCAAAGACCCTGAGAAGTGGGGCAAACCTTTCGCGGCGTTACTCGGCGGTTTTTTGGCTCAGATGAAACTTGGAACCGCGGCTATTGGCGGAAAGGACAGTATGTCTGGAACTTTTAAGGATTTAAATGTTCCGCCTACTTTGGTTTCTTTCGCTGTCGATACCGCTAAAGCCGAGAATATTATTTCGGGCGAGTTTAAAAAGAATGATAGTGTCATAGTAAGGCTCTCAACCGCTTATGACGAGTATGATTTGCCTGATTTTGACAAGCTTATTAAAAACTTCGTAAAAGTAAATGAGCTCATTAAAGGCGGAAAAATTTTGTCAGCTTACACGGTAGGCGTTGGCGGAGTTGCCGCGGCAGTAAGCAAAATGGCTTTCGGAAACGAGATAGGCGTTAAAATAAATACGGAAGATTTATTCAATTATTCTTATGGCTCGTTTATTTTTGAGATGGACGTTGATGTAAGTGATATTGAAAATTTATTTGACGGATTTGATTTTGAGATTATCGGTAATACTATTTCGGAGAAGAACTTTATTGTAAACGGAGTCTCAATTTCTATGAGCGAAGCTTTGGAAGCGTGGGTTAAACCTCTTGAGAAAATATTCCCCACTATGGTTTACAATAAATTTGATGATACAGATATTTATGTCAAAGAGTTCAATGTAATCGAGAAGAAAACTAGCGGAAAGGGAATCGTGTCTCCGAGAGTGTTTATTCCTGTTTTCCCGGGAACAAACTGCGAGTATGATTCAGCGAAAGCCTTTGAGAACGCGGGGGGAATCGCCGAGACTTTAGTTATAAGCAATCTTAAAACTTCTTGGCTTAAACAGTCTATTGATAAAATGGCGGAAATGATTAAAAATTCTCAGATAATTATGATTCCCGGCGGTTTTAGCGCTGGAGATGAGCCGGAGGGCTCAGGTAAATTTATCGCCGCTGTTTTCAGAAATCCCAAAGTAAAAGACGCCGTTATGGATTTGCTTAAAAACAGAGACGGCCTTATGCTTGGCATATGCAACGGTTTTCAAGCTCTTATTAAGCTTGGTCTCGTTCCTTACGGTGAAATAAGGGATATAGGGGAAAACAGTCCTACTCTTACTTTTAATACTATAGGCAGACATGTTTCTTGTCTTACTTCCACGAAGATTGTCTCGAATAAATCGCCATGGCTTCAAAATGTAAATGTGGGGGATATTCATAAAGTCGCTGTTTCTCATGGAGAGGGAAGATTTGTAGCTGATTTGGAGACTATTAAGACTCTTGAGGAAAATGGTCAGATAGCGACTCAATATGTTGATGACAAAGGAGTTCCATCATATAATATTAGATATAATCCCAATGGCTCGTTATTTGCTATTGAGGGAATTACGAGCCCAGACGGAAGGGTTTTTGGAAAAATGGCTCATTCGGAGCGTATCGGAAACTATCTCTATAAAAATGTACATGGAAATAAAGACCAAAGAATTTTTGAGTCAGGCGTAAATTATTTTAAATAAAAAAAGTAGGAGATAGTGTTTGTACAAGGTTATTTATGAGAGTTTGGCGTCGGTTTTAGGAGCGTGTGTTAAAAAAATAATAATATAAAAATTATGCGGATATTGTAAAACGTATTTTTTGATAAGTAAATTGATAAAGTTGTATTGATGTTAGAGCTCCGATTTTTTATAAAGTTGTTTTTCATATGAATATATTTTTAATTTGACAAATTTATGTTTTTAGTATATAATATGGTTGATTTTTTAGAGAATTTAAATTTATAGCCTTAACATTAAAAATATAAATAAAAAATATATAAACTTACAAATATGCCAAAAATATCTATGAATTTATTTTTAAATTATGCATATTATACTAATGATTTTTGCTGAGGAGTGAATTTATGAAAATATTTAGCATAATTTTAGGTGCTTTAGGGGCGGCGTTTGGTATATCAGCCTTTGTTTTGGCGATAATAAGCCTTGCTAAGAAAAAGTGAGTGAAAAAATTGTTAAAAAAATATTTAAAAATATTTCTTTTTATGCTATAATATTGATAAAGGTTAGTCAATATTAAAATTATACGACAGCCTAAGGCGGGGTGAGTTCTTATTCCGCTTACAGACTATTATAAATTTATTTAATAGGAGGATTTAAAAATGGTAAAAGTAGGTATCAATGGTTTTGGACGTATTGGTCGTCTTGTTTTCCGCGCTTCTGTGGAAAGAGATAATTTAGAGGTTGTTGCGATTAACGACCCGTTTATCGATGTTGACTACATGGTTTATATGCTTAAATATGACTCAGTTCACGGTCAATTTAAAGGCGAGGCATACGCCAAAGACGGCAAGCTTGTTGTAAATGGTAAGGAAATCAAAGTTTTCGCTTGTATGAATCCTGAGGAAATCGCTTGGGACAGCGTAGGCGCTGACTATGTAGTTGAGTCTACAGGCGTGTTTACCACTATTGACAAAGCTTCCGCTCACTTTAAAGGCGGAGCTAAAAAAGTTGTTATTTCCGCTCCTTCAAAAGACGCTCCTATGTTTGTTATGGGTGTAAATAATGACAAATATACTACAGATATGAATGTTGTATCTAACGCTTCTTGTACAACCAACTGTCTCGCTCCTTTATCTAAAGTTATCAATGATAAATTCGGTATTGTTGAGGGTCTTATGACTACAGTTCACGCTACTACAGCTACTCAGAAAACAGTTGACGGTCCTTCAAAGAAAGACTGGAGAGGCGGACGCGCCGCTGCCGCTAATATTATTCCATCATCAACAGGAGCCGCTAAAGCTGTTGGTAAAGTTATTCCTGAGTTGAACGGAAAACTTACAGGTATGTCTTTCAGAGTTCCTACTCCTGACGTTTCAGTTGTTGACCTTACATGCCGTCTTGAGAAATCAGCTACTTACGAGGAAATCAAATCCGCTGTTAAAGAAGCATCAGAAGGCGCTTTAAAAGGTATTTTGGGCTATACTGAGGATGACGTTGTCTCAACTGATTTTGTGGGAGAGTACTGCACATCTGTTTTTGACGCTAAAGCTGGAATCGCTTTAAATGACAACTTTGTTAAGTTAGTAGCTTGGTATGACAATGAGTGGGGATATTCAAACAAAGTTCTTGACTTGATTTCTCATATGTCTACTGTAGACAAGTTCTAATTAAATGTCTAATAGTTAAATTTGAGTTATAGGAACCGAAATAAGGTTTAATAAAAATTATTTTACATTAGTTTTTGGTTATTTGTAGTTTTAACCGCACTTTAGGCGATTACTCTATATGTTTTTTCTATAAATGCGTGGATTATTACAAAGCTGTAAAATATTTTTTATTTTTAATGTAACTTATAATATTAATCACGGTAAATTGATTTTTTCGTGATTTTCGGGATGAGACTGTCTGAGAAATTATCATTTACAGGCAGTCTTGTTTTTTGAAAGAGTTTGATTAACTTATAATTAGAATATGTCTGTAGCTATGTTATATATTTGTAGTTTTGAGTATTTTTATGTTAAAAGCGTATTGGTTTTGATAAAATTTAAATTATTTATCCAGTTTTAATAGTTGTTATTTAGTTTTAAGATATGTTCTAATTACAGCAATTCAGAATAAGTAGAGTGAATAAAAAAATTATTTTATCCAAATATTTATTTATGATTTTGGCGTTTAAAGGGCAGAACGTTTTTCGCTAAAATTTTGAGAAAAATACTTTTTCTTTTTTTAATGGAATTGCTGCAGATTCTTATAATATAAATATGGGGCCTTAAAAAATGGAAGAGATTGATTTATTAAATACTATACAACAAAAAGTTCCTGAGCTTAGCAAAGGGCAGAAAAGAATCGCGAAATTTTTAATTGAGGATTATGATAAAGCCATTTATCTTACAGCCTCAAAGCTTGGAGAGGTTACGGGAGTAAGCGAATCAACCGTTGTAAGATTCGCTATTGAACTTGGATTTGACGGATACCCAAAATTACAGAGAGCTTTAGTGGATCTTGTAAAAACAAAACTTACCGCTTCTCAAAGAATTCAGGTTTCTTCTGATAGAATGGAAAGAAGCGACAAAAGTATTCTTAAAGCGATTTTGGAATCAGACTCTGAAAGAATACACAGAACTTTAAACGAAATTGATGAGAATGTATTTAAAAAGTGTGTTAATGAGATTATTTCAGCGAAAAAAGTTTATGTTTTTGGAGGAAGGAGTTCTTTTTCTCTCGCATCATTTCTTCATTTTTACCTTAATCTCATGCTTAACGATGTTATTCTCATTAATTCATACGCGTCGACGGAGATTTTTGAACAGATTTATAAAATGGATAATGATGATTTATTTATAGGAATAAGTTTTCCAAGGTATTCTCAAAGAACTATAAGAGCTATGGAGTATGCGGGGAAAAGAGGAGCCTCTACTATCGCTATTACAGACAGCAAGGTATCTCCTCTCATTAAATATTCTGATTTATCTCTTACGGCGAGAAGCGATATGGTGTCTTTTGTTGACTCGCTTGTGGCGCCAATGAGTGTTATTAACGCGTTGCTTGTAGGAATTAGCGTAAGTAAAAAAGATGACCTTATTAAAAATCTTGATAACCTTGAGAGAATTTGGAATGAGTATCAAGTTTACACATCAAACTCAACGTAAAAAATATATAGGATTGGTTTTTATGAAAAAAGTTGTTGTAATAGGCGGAGGTCCCGCGGGTATGATAGCGGCGGGTAACGCCGCTTTAAATGGAAACGATGTTATTCTTTTTGAGAAAAACGAAAAACTCGGAAAAAAGCTTTATATCACGGGAAAGGGCAGATGCAATCTTACTAACGCTTCAGATCCTGAAACGCTGATAAAAAATACTATTGGAAATCCTTATTTTATGTATAGTGCTTATTATTCTTTCGGAAGTGAGCGTACTATGGAGTTTTTTGAGGGTTTAGGCGTTAGTTTAAAAGTTGAGAGAGGAAATAGGGTTTTTCCGAAGTCTGATAAATCAAGCGATATAATAAAGGCACTGGATAAATTTTTAAAAAATTCAGGAGTCAATGTTAAATTAAATTCGGAAATTGTCGATATTATTATTGAGGATAATAAAGTTTTGGGAGTTGTGATGAAAGGCAAGGAAAAAGTTTTAGCTCAGTCCGTTATTATAGCCACGGGAGGTCTTTCTTATCCTGTGACTGGTTCAGACGGGGCGGGATATGTTTTCGCTAAAAAAGGAGGACATATTATTTCAGGACTTTATCCGTCTCTTGTTCCTTTAAAGGTTTCTCAAAAATGGTGTTATATTTTACAGGGGCTTAGTCTTAAAAATATTTCTATTGAAGTTAAAATAAGAGGTAAATCAGTTTATAAAGATTTTGGGGAAATGATGTTTACGCATTTTGGTGTGACGGGCCCTCTTATTTTAAGTGCAAGCAGATATATTACGAAAAGAATTTCCGAAAATCCTGAGATTTATATAGATCTTAAACCAGCTCTTACTGAAAAGGAGCTTGATTTACGTATTTTAAAGGATTTCGAAAAATTTATTAACAGAACTTTTAAAAACTGCCTTAATGAGTTATTGCCACAAAAGATGATACCTGTTATAATAGAGTTGTCGAAAATTAACCCGGACAAGAGGGTTAATGAAATCACAAAAGAGGAAAGAAAAAGAATTTGTTGCCTGCTCAAAAATCTTAAACTGAATATTGCTGATACAAGGGGATTTTCTGAGGCGATTATTACTTGTGGAGGAGTAAACGTTAATGAGATTGACCCAAGCACTATGAAATCTAAAATTATTGATGGTTTGTCCTTTGCGGGGGAAGTTATTGATGTGGATTGTTTTACAGGCGGGTTTAATTTACAGGTCGCTTTCTCAACGGGTTATTTGGCGGGAATAAATGTGTAAGGAGAGTGTAAAAGTTGTCTTATTGTGGTATAAGAGGCGCGATTACTGTTGAGGAAAACAGTAGGGATTGTATTCTTATGAATACGAAAATTCTTTTAAATGAGATTATAAAATCCAATAATATTGATTTAGATGATATAACTTCTATTATTTTTACCGCCACAAATGATATTGACGCTGTTTACCCAGCTGTTTCGGCGAGAGAGCTGGGTATAGTGCATGCCGGTCTTATGTGCGTTCAGGAAATGTATGTGAAAGACAGTCTAAAAATGTGTGTGAGAATTCTTATTAATATAGACAGTAATTTGAGACAGAAAGACGTTAACCATGTGTATTTAAAAGGGGCTGTTAAATTACGTCCGGATTTAGCGAAAAAAAATTTTATATCAATAGCTATCGACGGACCTGCCGGCTCAGGAAAAAGTACCGTCGCTAAAGAAATTTCCAAAACTCTCGGTTATATATATGTTGACACGGGAGCTATGTATCGCTCGGTGGCTTTATACTGTTTAGATAATGGAATTGACACGAAAGACGATTTTTCTGTGGAAAGTGTTCTTGATAATATAAATATTGAGCTTAAATATATAAATGGGGAACAAAGGATTTATTTAAACGGTGATGATGTAACATCCAAAATAAGGACTCAAGACGTGGCGAAAGGTTCATCCGATGTTGCCGCTATTAAGAGAGTCCGAGAGGTTCTTGTTGATACGCAGCGTAAAATAGCCAAGAGCTGTAATGTTGTTATGGATGGAAGAGATATTGGTACATGCGTTTTACCCGACGCTACCGTTAAGATATATATGGACGCTGAAATTAGCGAGAGAACCAAAAGGCGCTGCGGAGAACTTAAAGAAAAGGGTATTGTTTTTGATTTCGATAAAGTTAAGCAAGAGATTACTCAAAGAGATGAAAATGATAAAAACAGAGAGTTTTCTCCTCTTAAAATGGCTGATGACGCGATATTTTTTGATTCTACGTATAAAACCGCTGAAGAAGTTAAAAATGAAATTATTAATATTATTAACGAAAGGTTTTGATTATGGAGATTATTCTTTCAAAATCCGCCGGTTTTTGTTTTGGTGTAAAAAGAGCTATCGAATGTGTATATAATATGACTGGTTCAGGCATAATATATACCTACGGACCTCTTATCCATAATAAATTCGTTATTTCTGATTTGGAGAAAAAAGGCGTTTTTGTTATTGACAATTTTGAAGAGGTTGAGAAGGGAAGTGTTGTTGTTATTCGCTCTCATGGTGTAGCTGAATCGGTTTATAGAGAACTTGAGAAAAGAAAGATTAAATACGCTGACTGTACATGCCCTTTTGTGAAAAAAATTCATAATATTGTAAAATACGCTTATCAAAAAGGCAATGAGATTATTATTGTGGGAAATTCAAGTCATCCCGAAATTATAGGAATAAACGGGTGGGCGGATAATCGCGGAATTATTATAAATTCGCCTGAGGAGGCGTTAAAAACCAATATTGACAAAAATAAAAAATATACTTTGGTGGTTCAAACAACATATCAAAGGGATATTTTTGAGGATATTTCAAAAATTTTTCGTGAATTTACAAATGTTGAAATTAATAATACAATTTGTTCAGCGACCGAGGATAGACAGAAGGAAGCTGAGAGAATCGCTAAAAATGTTGATAAAATGATTATTATTGGTGATGAAAAAAGTTCTAATACAAGAAAATTATTTGAAATAAGTAAAAAATATTGTAAAAATACATTTTTATGCGAAACAATTTATAATTTACAGTTGAATATTTTGCGAAAAAGTGATAAAATTGGAGTAACTGCCGGTGCGTCTACACCGCCGGCCATAATAAAGGAGGCTATTAATATAATGAGTGAAAATGAAAATTTCGCGGAGATGCTTGACCAAAGCTTAATTACTTTACATACAGGAGATGTTGTTAAAGGTACTGTTATTAGTGTAAGCAACGGTGAAGTGTCTGTTAATCTTGGTTACAAATCAGATGGAATAATTCCTAAAAATGAATTTTCCGAAAACCCTGACGTTGACCCCGCCGATGTTGTCAAAGCGGGTGATGAAATTGAGGTTTTTGTTGTGAGAGTCAACGACGGGGACGGCAACGTGCTTGTCTCAAGAAAAAGACTTGAGGCGAACAAAGGATATGAGGAGATAGAAGAAGCTTTTAACAATAAAACTGTTATTAAAGGCAAAGTTATTGATATTGTTAAGGGCGGGCTTATCGCTGTTATTAATAATAAAAGAGTTTTTGTTCCGTCTTCTCAGATTTCAAACAGATTTGTTGAGGACTTAAATGAGTTTAAAAATAAAGAATTTGATTTTAACATTCTTGAGTTTGATAAATCAAAACGCCGTATTATCGCGGGCAGAAAAGAACTTGTTCAAAAAGAAATAAATGAGAAAAGACAGAAAGTATTTGATTCTGTTAAAGCGGGAGACAGGATTGACGGCACGGTAAGCCGTATCGTTGATTTTGGGGCGTTTGTAGATATTGGAGGAGTGGATGGACTTATTCACATTTCCGAGATGAGCTGGGGACGTGTTAAAAAGGTGTCGGATGTTTTATCAGAGGGTGATAAAGTTACTGTTACTGTTTTGGACGTAAACAGTGAGAAAGGCAAAATTTCTTTATCTCTTAAAGATGTTAATAACAATCCTTGGAAAGCCGCTTCTGAAAAATACGCTATTGGAAATATTGTCGAGGGTAAGGTTGTGAGAATGGTTCCATTTGGCGCCTTTGTTGAACTTGAGGAAGGAGTAGACGGACTTATTCATATTTCTCAAATTTCTTATAAACATATCGCTAAACCTGATGATGTTTTGGAAATTGATCAGGTTGTTAAAGTTAAAGTTACGGATTTTGACGCTGAGAACAAAAAAATCAGCCTTAGTATTAAAGAAGCCGACAAAAAGCCTGAGGAAGAGAATACGGAGAATAAAGCTGAGGAAACAAAAGAAAATACAGAAGCTTAAAAGAGCTTTTAATAAATTTAAGGAAACGGTGTTTGAACATCGTTTCCTTAAATTGTAAAAAAATACTTTTAATTTTGGAACAGTAATTGATTTGTATCATAGTTTTTTATAAAATTTTTTATATGGAGGATGTTTTAATGTTTGATTTAAACGAACTGAATAATGTTGACCCTGAAATTAAAAGCGCTATTGAGCAGGAACTTGAAAGACAGAGAAGTAACATTGAGCTTATCGCTTCGGAAAATTTTGTCTCAAAAGCGGTAATGGCGGCTATGGGTTCTCCAATGACAAATAAATACGCTGAGGGATACCCAGGAAAAAGATATTATGGCGGATGCGAGAAAGTTGATATAGCGGAGAATCTCGCTATAGAAAGAGCCAAAAAGCTTTTTAGAGCGGAACACGCCAACGTTCAGCCTCATTCAGGAGCGCAGGCTAATATGGCTGTGTTTTTCGCTGTTTTAAAGCCGGGAGACACTGTTATGGGTATGAATCTCGCTCATGGAGGACATCTTACTCACGGAAGTCCTGTTAATATGTCCGGAAAACAATATAATATTATTCCTTATGGCGTTGAAAAAGAAACAGGAAGAATAGATTATGATGAAGTGAGGCGTCTCGCTATTGAGCATAAACCCAAACTTATCGTAGCAGGAGCGAGCGCTTATTCACGTGTTATTGACTTTGAGAAATTCAGCGAGGTCGCCAAAGAGGTCGGGGCGTATCTTATGGTTGATATGGCTCATATCGCCGGACTTGTAGCCGCGGGGCTTCATCCAAATCCTGTTCCTTACGCTGATTTTGTCACTACTACGACTCATAAAACTTTAAGAGGACCGAGAGGCGGTCTTATACTTTGTAGAGAAGAAAACGCTAAGCTCATTGACAAGTCTATTTTCCCGGGTATTCAAGGCGGACCTTTGATGCACGTTATCGCCGCAAAAGCTGTTTGTTTTAAAGAGGCTTTGTCAGATGAGTTTAAACAATACGCTAATCAAGTTGTTAAAAATGCTAAAGTTCTCGCGGAAGGTCTTGTTAAAAATGGGTTTAACATTGTTTCAGGCGGAACCGACAATCACCTTATGCTTGTTGATTTACAAAGCATGAATATTACGGGAAAAGAAGCTGAAAAAAGACTTGATGAGGTATGTGTTACATGCAATAAAAACGCTATTCCCTTTGATCCTCAGAAGCCGTTTGTCACAAGCGGTATAAGGCTTGGTACTCCTGCTGTTACCTCAAGGGGGATGGTTGAGGATGATATGCTTGAAATCTCGGATATTATCGGTCTTGTTATTAAAGATTTTGAGGGTAACAAAGCGGAGGCTAAAGCTAGGGTTGAAAAGTTAGTTTTAAAATATCCTTTATATTAATAAGTTAAAATTCATTAGAGAACTGTTTGAAAACTTTATAAGATTTGTTAAAACATTGTTATAAAAGTTTTCAGAGATTTTTATAATTTTAAGTTTTTGTTTTTTGCAAGTCGGAGGAGGGTATACTTAAGTATTGTCTATATGGCAGCGTATTTATCGTGACTATTTTAGTTTTCAGGCAGTTCCTAATGATAAAAATTAAAAATGGCTTTGTAAGACAGAGAGAAATAAATCCGTATAGGCGAAGTAAGAAAAATAGGGTAGAATTTTAAATAACATGTCTTGACTAAACATATGTTTAAACGGATTTATAGATTTAAACGGCAAAGCTATTTTTTGATTTTTTATAAAATATCGTAATTTTATAGAGTTTATACGGTTATTAATATTAAACACAATTTAATGTGTATATAAAAATTAAAAAAAACTTGAGGTTTTTGACAAAATTAAATTTTTTCTATATAAAGAAATTTTGAGGAGATTTTATTTTTTGGCTTTTGTAATATTTTCTTAATTAAAAGGAGCGGTTGTACTTTTGCTAAAGTTGTTATTTATACAATTTTAATAGTTTCTATAAGTGTTTTTAGATATGTTTTAATGTTTTCTTAATAAATTATATATGTAAATAATTATTGACAACATAAAAATTAATAATGTTATGAGTAAAAAATTTATTGATGATTCTGTTAGTATATTTAAAGGCGATTGAGTCTCTATTTTAAATGTTGATATAGTTTCTGAGAAATTCACGTTTAAAAATATGTTTAGAATGTATACATATATGACTGAAAGTATACCTTGAATAAATTTTGATAAAATATACAATCCCGCTTTAATTTTAAGCTTGGAAAGGAATCCCATTGACTGAGCGTGAATTGAAAATCCACCCCAAGATATTATTCCAGCAGTTATCGCTATTGTTGTTATATTATGAGGCAAAGAGGCGATATTTTTACAACCGTTTGTTATCTCAAGCATACCTGTCGCTATTGGAAAAATAAAATCTGTATTTATATTTAACGTATTAAATAACGGAGTCATAAGTTTTGTTAAAAATATTGATACTTCAGTTATTTCCATCATTTTTGAAAGAACCGAAAACAATATTATGAAACCGCCTATCATAAGTATTGATTCCATAGAGTCTTTTACGCTTTGTTTTAATATTATTCCGATTGACATATTGTTTTTTATATAATCATTTTTTATTTGTGATATTGTATATTTTAGATTGGGTGTTTTTCTTTTTAATGATATTTCAGATGAGTTATAATTTCTTAACGCTATTCCTATTGTAAGAGCTGAGAGGTAGTGGGAAAGTATTATAAGAGTTCCCGCTTTGGGAAGATTTAACATTGAGACCGCTACTGTTCCGAGTATAAAAAGCGGACCTGAGTTATTTGTAAACATTATAAGTTTTTGCGCCTCGGATTTTGTTATTTTATTATTTTCATATAAAGACGCTGTTATTTTCGCTCCTATAGGGTATCCGGAGATAAATCCCATTATTAAAGCGAATGCCCCATAGCCTGATATTTTGAAAAGTTTTCGAGTTATAGGTTCTGACGCTACTCCTATTAAATTTATAAAACCTGTCATAGATAAAATATTAGCTCCTATTATAAATGGAAGTAAAGACGGTATTACATTATTAAACCAAAGCAAAAGTCCGTTTTTCGCGGAGGTTATTATGTCGCTTGGAAATAATATTATCAGAATATTGAAAAATATAACTACTATTGGTATAATATAGATAATGGAATTTTTTATTATTGATTTATTTTTCAATTTTATCACTCCTTACATTAATTTATTTTTTTTAATGTAAAATTATGATTGATTGGAGAGGATTGATTTTGCGGAAAAGAGGAAGAAACAGTGCGAGGGGTTATCCAGATTCTTTTGAGGGGCAAAAAAAAACTAATTTAAAGTCATCGAAAAAAAATATGAGAAAAGTTAGAAGTGTTAATTATGACGAGGATAGAAAGCGTTCTTTAAGTGAAATAGAGGAGAGAAGAAAGAAAAGAGCGGAGAGAATAAAAAAAGCGGACGCCAGAAGGGAAAAAAGACAAAGACTTACTCAGGGCAAAGGTTTAATTTATATTGTTTTTATCTTTATATGCGTATACTTTATCGGATACGGTCTTGTATTTATGTCAAGGGAAAATATTCCTTTTGACACTATTCAATACGGCAGTATTGATGAACCGAAAACGGTTAAGGGGATTATTATAAGAGATGAGACAATTTATAAATCTACCGCGAATGGGGCCGTTATTTTTAATGTTTCCGATAAGGAAAAGGTAAAAGGCGGAGTTAAAATTTGCAGTGTAAGAGATGAGGAAGCTGTTAAATCTTTTGAGGATAATCTTAATGATATAAATAAAAATATTTTTACAATGCAGGAAAACAGGAGCGAGCTCTCTTTATTTTATGATGACGTTAAAAAGGTAAATTCTCAAATTAAAGATATTGTCGATACATCGGTATATAATTTTAGTGTTTTTAATATTGACACGGTAAACGATTTTAAATCCGCTATTCAAAAAAAGATAGAGACAAGAAATCAAATGCTTTTGTCTGAAAACAGGGGAAGCCTTACGGAACTTGTTGAGAAGAAAAAAGAGCAAGAGGCCGCTATTTCCAAAAGTATATTAACTTTATCAGCAAAAAATGGAGGGATTGTCTCATATTATACAGATGGGCTTGAGGAGAGTATAAATATAGAGAAGCTTGACAATGTGACAAAAGAACAGACAACTATGGAAAGCGAGTCTTTTGATTTAAAAACTTTTGTATCGGCTAATGACAGAGTATTTAAAATTGTGAACAGCAATGAGTGGTATATAGCGTCATATATTCCAAACAATTATATAGAGGATTGGAAAGAGGGAGACTCAGTAGTTATATACACGGATAACAGCAAAACCGATGGAGAGATTTCAGCGGTTGTGCATAAACTTGTAAGCAATGATGATGAGTCTTATGTTGTTTTAAAGATCACAAAGTATTTACTTGACTACATTGATACAAGGAGTATTAATTTTGAGATAAGCAGGTCAGAAAAAGGTCTTAAAATTCCTCTTAGTTCTATTGTTACTAAAACTATACTTAAAATACCGAAGAAATATGTAAAAGACGATTATGTAATTAAAGTTTCTTCTGAGGCTAAAGAAAATCTTCTTATCGAGAACTCAGGAGGGGATAAAGACGGAGTATATATTTATACTCCTGAGAACGACAGTATTTTAAGGCTTGGTGATAAAATTCAAAATCCTGATGACGCAAACGATATTTATGAAATTAAAGAAGTTATTAATATTCAAGGCGTATATATTATAAATTCAGGAATAGCTGAATTTAAAACGCTTAATACTGAAGGATTTGCTCAGAACAGTACACATATTATAATTAATCCTGAGAATAATCCTAAAATAAGGCTGTATGACAGAATTTTGACAGATACATCAAATGTTAAAGAGGATGATATGATTTATGGATAGGATATATTATGAAATTAAAATAGAATTTGTCTGCGTGTAAACCGATATGAGCGGAAATTTTATTTTATATAGTAGTGTCGTTGGAAGGTTTACTTATTGCGGTAATAACAGATTTATTTAAAAAATTTTAAAAAGACATATTTATCTATGGTTATTAAAGATTTATAAATAGGTCTGATATTTTTTAAAATAATGGTAGGTGATTATTGTGAACGATATAAAAGAAAATCTTAAAGAAATAAATGAGAGAATAAAAAACGCCGCTGTTGTTTCGGGAAGAAAGATGGATGATATACTTCTTTTAGGGGTTACTAAAACGGTTGATGTTGACAGAATAAAGAGTCTTATGGAATACGGGGTTAAATCTCTCGGTGAGAATAGAGTACAAGAGCTTCTTTCTAAATACGAGGTTATAGGAAGGCAGGCGAAATGGCATCTTATAGGAAGTCTTCAAACAAACAAAGTTAAATATATTATTGATAAGGTTGAGTTGATTCACTCTGTTGAAAGTGTTAAACTTGCAGAGGAAATTGATAAACAGTCAAAAAAGTATAATAAAGTCTCTGATATTCTTGTTGAGGTCAATATAGCGGGTGAATCCTCAAAACATGGAATAGAACCTGATAATGTAAGCAAATTTATTGATGAAATATCAAGATTTGACAATATATGTATAAAAGGTATTATGACAGTGGCTCCTTTTGTTGAAAATCCTCAAGAAAACAGAAAATATTTTGAAAAAATGAGGAAATTATTTATTGACAACACGGGGAAAAATGTGGATAATATAAATATGACTTATCTTTCAATGGGAATGACGAATGATTATGAGGTTGCTATTGAGGAAGGTGCTAATATTGTAAGAATCGGTACGGGTATTTTTGGTAAGAGAGATTATAGGAATTAAGGGGAGAATCGAAATTTTTTCATAGCTTAAATTCTTATAACGGAGCGTTTTATAAGAATATGTTTTAGCGCGGGTGTATTTGTTGCAATTTGTTAAAATACTTTAATATAGGTGTGGGTTAGGTTTTAATGCTTTTATTTAGTAAGATTCGCAAATAAATTTTCGTGTTATTATATTTTGAAGGACGTTTTTAATCACTCTACAGCATATCTGAGAACTAAAATATTTATATAAAATTATTAAAAATAAAAAACTTTAAGTATGGCTGTTTTATTTTTAATAATTTATTTGATGTTTTTAATAAAGGCTTATAGTTGTTTTAACAACTGTTATATAGTTTTCGGATAGGCTATAATCAAAAGACATAACTTAAGGAAAAGGAAATCGTTTAATTTATACTCAAGAATTGTAAATAGTTTTTGAGAGGAGTTAAAAGATTCTTTTTTCTGAGATGTTAAATTTATTAAGGAGGATTTATATGGCTAATATACTTAACAGGCTAAGAGGCGCTATGCTTGGTGAATCTTACGAGGACGATTATGATTATGATTATGAGGACGATGAGAGAATTGAGGAAGAGCCCAAAGTAAGAAACATTGACGCCGCCAAAACGTCATATTCAAGAAAAAGCAATACCGGTTCCAAAATTGTTAATATTCATACTAACGTTCAAATGGAAGTTGTTGTTACCGCTCCGAACAATCTTGAGGAAGCGGGTGAGGTATGTGATTATCTAAAGGAAAAGAAAACGGTTATTGTTAATCTTGAAAATATTGAACACGAGATCGCTCAAAGAATAAGCGACTTTTTATGTGGCGCCTGTTATGCTCTTGACGGTTCTATACAGCTTATTTCTGATGATATATTTATTATTGGTCCCGTAAATGTAGATATTACAGGACAATTTAAGGAAGAGCTTAAGGCTAACGGTATTAAGTTGCCATATACTTCTATGTGGAGATAGTGAGGTTTTTTTATGCCCGATATAATTTATCAAGCTTTGCTTTTGTTTGTTAGAATATTAAATTATCTTATACTTGCGAGAGTTTTTTTATCGTGGCTTCCTATTGGCAGGGACAATCCTGTCGTTGGATTTATTTATGCCCTTACGGAGCCTATTCTCGCCCCTATAAGAAATATGCTTCAGAAATCGCCTTTGGGCGGTCCGGGAATGATTCTTGATTTTTCACCTATTATCGCTTTTTTTTTAATTGACTTTGTTTTAAGTATTGTAGGAAAAATTATGGGGTATTAATTGTGTTTGATAAACAAAATATTTTGAAAAATGTTTCTAAGCCTGATGAAAAGCTTATTTTTTCTAAAGTTTTTGACCGGGCTTATTATTGTATTAAAAATTTTCAGCCGACTTTTACCGAATTTCTTGACCCATATAAAATTTCGTCTTTGTTAGAGTTTTTTGGTGATAAATATGATTTTAATATACGTGTTTTTGGTGGAAAAGATACCTGCGAAAGGAAGAAGATGGGATTCTTTCCTAGGTTTATGGAAGATACCGATATGGTTTTCCCAATTTCTGTTGTTGAAGTTACTTATAATTTAAAATTCAGCGGGAAGCTTACTCATAGGGATTTTCTTGGTTCTGTTATAGGTCTTGGAATTGTAAGAGGAAAAATAGGGGATATTTTAATTGATGAGGACAAGGCTTTTGTTTTTGTTGACGACGATATTGCCGACTTTATAAGCTCAAATCTTTGCAGGGTTGGTAAAACCAAAGTTGAGGCGAGAACTATTTCTTCGGAGGAAATTAATGTTACTGAGAATTTTGGTGAGATTAAAAATATTACCTCATCATCATTGAGAATTGACGGGATTTTAAGCGGTGTATTCAGTTTATCCAGAGGAAAAGTATCTGACCTTATTAAAGCGAAAAAAGCTTTTTTAAACCAAAATCTTTGCGAAAGCGTTTCCAAACAAATTTCAGAGGGAGATGTTTTAACTTTACGCGGTTTTGGCAGAGTTGAGGTGGTTCAATTTGCGGGAAAAACAAGAAAGGACAAGTTTTTAATAAGTATACGCAAATTTACGTAATGGGACGCTGTTTGAGTTGATAATAATTTTAAATAAAATGAGAGATTATTTTTTGATATAATTATCTTGTTTAAATTTAGATTGATATAAGTGGTATGAAATAGAGTTTAGATACTATAAAATTGGTATTTTTGTAATTGGAGGGTTGTTTATGCTTACGCCGGTTGATATAGAAACAGTTGACTTTAAAAAGGTCGCTTTAGGATATTCCCAAGATGAGGTTGACGAATTTCTTGATAAGGTTATTGTTGAGTTTGAGGTTCTTTACAAAGAAAACGTGAAACTTAATGACAAAGTGGGCGTTCTTGAGGATGCTCTTAGTTATTATAAGGATATGGAGGAAACTTTGAAAAATTCTATAGTTATGGCTGAAAAAACCGCTATGGAAACGAAGAATAACGCTAATCAAAGCGCTGAGCAAATTATTAAAGGCGCTGAGCTTAAAGCCGCCGAGATATTACAAGACGCTAATAAAAAACTTTATGACCTTGAGTATAAAGTTATAGGAATGAAAAACAGATACGATACTTTTAAAGCTAAGCTAAAGCTTTTACTTAACACGGAAATTGAGATTTTGGAAAACAGCGACAAAGAAATTGAGTTTGATTTACATGACGAGGCTGTTCCTTCCGATGATGATTATAAAGAAAAAGTTTGATGTTTTATTTATATTTTATTTTTTGGCATACTTACCTTAAAACGGGCGTTGAAAGCTTTGCCCGTTTTAAAGTAAAGTCTAAAATTACTGTTTAATTGATTTTTGATTGTACCTCTTATATTTCGTATACAGTCTTTATATAATTTACGACTGTGCTTATCGTGTTTTCAACTCCTGTTTTACTTGAGTTTATAATTATGTCATAATTTTTGAGGTCAGTCCACTCATTTCCTGTATAATAGTTATAGTAGTTATTTCTTTTTTTATCAGCTTTTATGATTGAGGTTTTCGCCTCTTTTTCACTTAAATTATATAATTCCATAATTCTTTTTATTCTGAATTCGGTATCAGCGTGGAAGTATATTCGAGTTAAGTTTTTTTCCTCTCTTAAAATATAATCCGAGCAACGGCCTACTATTACACAAGAGCCTTTTTTTCCAATATCCCGTATTACTTTTGATTGTATTGAGAATAATTTATCATTTGTAAGTAAATCATCGTTTCTGAAAAACAGCGAACCCATTGGATTAGACCCCATCACAAGAGAATATAGAAAACTGTTTGACGGAGCCTCGTCCGCTTTCTCAAAAATATCTTCCGAGAAACCGCTTTCTTTTGCCGCAAGGGCTATGAGTTCCTCGTCATAAAACGCTATTCCAAAAGAATCAGCTATCTTTTTACCTATTTCACGACCTCCGCTTCCAAACTGACGGCTTATTGTAATAATAAATTTATCACTCATAAAATCACCTCCGAAATTTAATTATGTTTTTTAGAATTATATTACGGCAATTCCATTTATAGTTAATGAGCTTAAAAACAAATAAGCTCAGATGTTTATAATCATTATTGGAATAGCTGTAAAATAAAAATATTTTCATATTTTTATTTTAGCACAATCTCAATAAAAAGAACAGATTTTTTTATGATAAAAAAATACTGTTCTTTTATTTTTTTTGTATAGAACATATTCGAAGGTGAGGAGATATAATTATTTACAGTATTAACGATGTTTGATAACATTAAAACATATGTGTATTATGATTTTTAGGTTATCAAACAGAGCTATTATGAGATACAAACATATTTTATTTTTAAAAAAGTTTTAAATTATGGCGGTTATTATAAGATTAGCTGTTATACATATTAAAATTCCAGATATAGTATGAATTCCAAAAGTTATTAAAGGCCATTTTAAACCTCCGGTTTCTTTTTTTATCGTAAGCAGAGTTGTGCTGCATGGAAAATGGTTTAAGGAAAATAAAATTGTACATATTGCTGTTTTTATTGTCCAGCCGTTTGAGATTAAAAGTTCTCCAAGTTCGTTTAAATTTTCGAAAGGTATAAGAGATGAGTTTTTTAAATAAAACATTATTATTAATGGAATAACTATCTCATTAGCCGGCATTCCTATTATAAAGGCGGTTAAGATTACTCCGTCAAGCCCCATTATCTGAGCCAGCGGATCTAAAAAATCGGAAATATAAAACAAAACACTATTTCCACTGATAAAAGTATTTTGCAAAATCCATATGACTGCTCCTATAGGGGCGGCGACTATTATCGCCCTGCCAAGTACGGATAAAGTCCTGTCAAGTATGCTACGCACGATTATTTTTTTTATTTGAGGTTTTCTGTAAGGCGGAAGTTCAAGAATAAAAGAGGAAGGAAGACCTTTTAATATTGTTGACGATAAAATTCTTGACACAATTAAAGTTATGAAAACGGAAAATATTATTGAAGACAATACTATAAGCGATATTTTTAGAGACGCTAAGATTCCTGTACCCGCCATAAAAATTGACGCTATCGCTATAATTCCGGGAAAACGTCCGTTGCAGGGAACGAAATTATTTGTTATTATAGCTATTAATCGTTCACGAGGTGAGTCTATTATTCGACAAGCGGTTACGCCAACAGCGTTACAGCCAAGGCCCATACACATTGTCAATACTTGTTTTCCGTGTGTTTTAGCGTTTTTAAAAAATTTATCAAGGTTAAACGCTATTCGGGGGAGAAGTCCTAAATCTTCCAAAAACGTAAATAATGGAAAAAATATCGCCATAGGGGGAAGCATAACCGCCACTATCCACGCTAAAGTGCGAAACATTCCCTCGACCAACACTCCGTGAAGAAAAGAAGGCGCGTCTATATACTCAAAAAAGTGTGTGATATTTAATTCTAAATAAGAAAAAAATGTACTTAACGTTTCGGACGGATAGTTTGAGCCAAAAATTGTAATCCATAGTATTATCGCCAACATAAAAAGCATTATAGGTATGCCGAGTTTTTTGCTTAATATCACGGAGTCTATTTTTTTGTCCAAAAAACAAGAGTAGCAGCAATCTGTTTTTACCGTTAAATTGTAAATTTTTTCGGCGTTGAATACGGTAGAGTTTATATTTTTTTCAGCGGAATAATTCTCAGTGTTTATATTTTCGGAGGAAATATCTTTTTGTGTTATATTTTTGAGGATTGCCTCTTTCAGCTCATTTAATCCTTTTTTACTTCTGGCGCTTGTTCCAACTACATCTATGTTTAACTCGAAAGAAAGTTTTTTTGTGTCTATTGTTATATTTTTTCTTTTAGCCTCGTCTAAAAGATTTAAACACAAAATTACGTTATTACATATTTTGGTTATTTGTAAAATTAAAATTAAATTCCTTTCAAGGCAGGTTGAGTCGGCCACAATTACTATAGCGTCTGTTTTATTTTCCTTTAAATAATTTACGGCTTCTTTTTCGTCCGGAGAGGCGGGATTTATCGAATAAATACCTGGTAAGTCAACTATTTTAAAATGAGCTCCTTTATAATTATAATTTCCCACCGCGTTTCCGACGGTTTTTCCAGTCCAATTTCCCGTATGCTGTTTTAAGCCTGTAAGAGCGTTAAATACAGTACTTTTCCCTGTATTTGGATTTCCCACAAGCGCTACTGTAAAAACTTTATTATCCATTTTTAAACCTCCTTCGGCGGGGCTACGATGATATTTTCCGCATCCTCTCCGCGAAGAGCTATTATCGTGCCTCTTATACAATAAGCTGTCGGGTCGCCGAGAGGACTTATATAAAGAGGTGTTATTTCACAGCCCTCCGTAAAACCAAGTTCCGTAAGACGGTTTTTGTTTTTTAAGGCGGATTTTATAGATTTAATTTTTACGGTCATATTTAATGGAACATTATTTAATGTTATGTTAAAAGACATCTAAAACACCTCGCTGACGTATATTTTTAATATATAATTTATTTTGGCGAATTGTGTATGTCCGAACAATGGTGTTTAAAAATTTTAATATGGAGTCAAACGGCGTTTGATAATTTATATTGTTTTTTAGAAGCAGACAAAGTAATGCATAGAATAAAAAAATATTTTATAAGCGTTTACGCCAAATGTTTAATGATTTTGCCATGGGAAAGCCTAATACCGATGTTTATACATATTGATGTATGTTATAATGATAAAAGGCGTTTTTTTATATCTCAAATTAAAATATTTTTATTTGTGTCAATTTTATTACGCTTGTCATAGTATGTATTGAGAAGAAATTCTCAATTATGGAAACGCCGGTTAATACTGATTTCAAATAAAAAAGTGAGAATGCGCAATTAAGGCAACAATAATAAGTTAAAGAAAATAGAAAATTATTTTTGAAAATTATAAATCGGTGATTTTTATATAGCTGTTTTAAAACCGAGATTTCTAAATAAAACCAAGGGAGGCTATTATCATGGAAAGTTTTAATAATTCTATCATTGATGAAATGCGAAGATATGTCGGACAGACCGTTACTATATTTACGACAAGCGGTGGACTTTCGGGAGCGGGATTTACCGGAGTATTGATTTCGGCTGACTGCAATAATGTAAAACTTCTTTGCAGCATTGGCTGGGCACCTTCGTGTCCTATTGGAAGCAATTGTGTAAACGGTTTGTCACCTTGCGGAATTAACAATAGTTTTGGGGGCTTCGGCGGATTTGGAGGTTTTGGAGGCAATAATTGTTGCTGCAGAAACAATCCTTTAGGTTCTGTGACAATTATTCCTACATGCGCTATCGCGAGCTTTACTCATAACGCTATTTAATAAAAACGGCGCGTCGACGAAGTCGGCGCGTCGTTTTTCTGTATATAACAAACCAATCGCGGCCAAACAATAAAATGTTTTTTTGACATGTTGGCTTTTATTAAAGCTTATTAGGGAGTTTTTATATTGTTAGCCGATAAAATTTTTGGAAACATTTTAATAAAACTCTTGCGTTATTTCTTTTGTTGTGATATAATGTCAAACGTATTGAGAAAACGCACACAAGTTATATTGTTAAGTGGTGCCGCTTTTATTAGTTTAATTTAGGAGAGGTTCTTAACTTTTTACTTGTGGAGGATTAAAACCACAGGAGGTACTAAAATGAGTGTTATTTCTATGAAACAATTATTAGAGGCCGGTGTTCATTTTGGACATCAGACAAGAAGATGGAACCCTAAAATGGCTGAATACATCTTCGCTGAGAGAAACGGTATTTATATTATTGATCTTCAGAAAACGGTTAAAAAAGTTGAGGAAGCTTATCAGGCTGTTTCTGAAATTATTAAAGACGGCGGGGAGATTCTTTTTGTTGGTACTAAGAAGCAGGCTCAGGACTCTATTAAGGAAGAGGCTGTAAGATGCGGAATGTATTACATTAATGAAAGATGGTTAGGCGGTATGCTTACCAACTTTGAGACAATCAAGACAAGGATTCAGAGACTTAAAGACCTTGAGGCTATGGTTGAGGACGGCACTATGGATCTTCTTCCCAAAAAAGAAGTCGCTAATTTAATGCATGAGAAAGAAAAACTTGAGAAAAATATCGGCGGTATAAAAAATATGACGAGAATACCCGACGTTATGTTTATTGTTGACCCAAGAAAAGAAAAAATCGCCGTTTCAGAGGCACACAACCTTAATATTCCTATTGTCGCTATTGTTGACACAAACTGTGACCCAGAGGAAATAGATTATGTAATTCCGGGTAATGACGACGCCATCCGCGCGGTTAAGCTTATCGCCGGAAAAGTGGCTGACGCTGTTATTGAGTCAAGACAAGGTGAAATGGAAGTTTCTGAGGAAGAAGCGGAAGCTGTTTCTGAATAAATTTTAAGTGAATTTTATAATATGTATTTATAAAATGTTTTTAAGTATAGATATTTTAAGGGAATATCATTTTTATCTGATATTTCCTTAAAATGTTTTTTTAATATATTTTACGGAGGGTAAATAAAATGGCTGTTACTGCTGCTATGATTAAAGAACTTAGAGAAATGACAGGCGTAGGTATGAGTACATGTAAAGAAGCCTTAGTCGAGGCTGATGGAAATATTGAGAAAGCAGTTGAGATACTTAGAGAAAAGGGTCTTGCCGCCGCCGCTAAAAAAGCGGGCCGTATTGCCGCAGAGGGGCTTAGTTACGCTTACATTACAGATGACAATAAAACAGGCGTTGTTGTGGAAGTAAACAGCGAGACAGACTTTGTCGCTAAAAACGCTGAGTTTCAAAAATTTGTTTCCGCTGTGGCGGAGCAAATTGTTAAATCAGACGCTAAAAATACGGATGAGCTGTTTGAGGAAAAATGGGTTGAGGATGAGAGTATAACTGTTAAAGAGGCTTTAACTCAGAAAATTTCTGTTATTGGCGAAAATCTCAACATAAGACGTTTTAAAAAATTTGTAAACGATGATAATGGTTTTTTAGTATCATATTTACACGCTGGCGGAAAAGTGGCTGTTTTGCTTCAGTTTGAAACAGATGTTAAATCAGACGCTTTAAACGAGGCGGGAAAAAATATCGCTATGCAAATAGCGGCGATGAATCCGGAATTTATAGACAGAGACGCTGTTCCTGACGATTATATTCAGAAAGAAACGGAAATTCTTACTCAGCAGGCTAAAAATGACCCGGCTAACGCTAAGAAACCTGATAATGTAATTGAGAAGATGATTACGGGACGTCTTAACAAGGAGTTAAAAGAAAAATGTCTTGTGGAACAGGAATATGTTAAGGCGGAGGATAAAGAAACAGTTAAACAATATGTTGAGTCTGTAGCTAAAGAAATAGGCGGAAAGGTTTCAATTAAAGCTTTTGTTCGCTTTGAGACAGGCGAAGGTATTGAGAAAAAAGAGGAAAACTTCGCTGAGGAAGTAAATAAAGCGATGGGCGTGTAATTCTGTAGTAAATAAATGATTAAAATGGTGTAGATTTGACAGAAGTCTATGCCATTTTTTTATATATATGATACTAAACACTGTTTATTTTTATTAATCTTTTAAATGGCTTTAGTATAAGCGGAGTTTAATATTTATATGTTTCAGAAAATTTAATCGTCTAATATATATAGAAATATTTTATTTTTGTTTTTTTGTCTTTTATATGTACAAATCAAATTAAATTTGTTATAATTAGATAATAAAGCACAGATTAGTTTAAAATAAAAATAGTTTAAGGAAAAAGCGGCGGAAAAAAATAAATTAGCCTTTATAATAAATATAAGGACAAGCTAACGCGTAAACTTTTGAGGGTGGCGGCGAGTTGTTTTGTTCATATATAGGTGTAAACTGAAAATAAATATTTTGCTTGAGAAATTTTCCGGTAAGTTTTATTTACTATAAATCTGTGTGGTATAAAAGAGAATTGCCTTGATTTTTATCAACAGCAATGTTTTGGTTTTGTTTAATTTAAGAAAACATTGATTAATCTAATATTTTATGAGTTTAAAAAAGTTTTTTATTATAAGTTTCTTTTATAAAAAGTAAATTTGTGTTTTTTACTTTATCATTAATGATAAATTTGTAAAATATAAAAAACTTTTTAAAATTATTTTTTAGCGTTGGTCATTGTTTTTCAATAATATTTTAGGAGGAATAAAAAAATGTCTGTAATAGATGAGGTTATCCGTATTGAAGAAGATAACAGTTTAAGTTTTGGAAATTATTCGGTTTCCGAAAAACAAAAGGTAAATGACTTTGAGGCGTTTGGAGACGTTTACAAAGTTAAAACTCATAATGAGATTACAAGGCTGGAAAAGAACGGAAAACTTTTACTTGAAACAGTTCCGGGCGCCACTGTCCATAATTTAAAAGTATCTGAAAAAGGTATAACTTTTTTGGCTGAGGGTGTTGACGATACGCAGATTACTCTGGAGCTTGAATCAGGTGTGAGCTATAAAATTTATGTTGATGATGTAAATATTGGGAAGATGAAAGCGAATCTTTCTGGTAAAATAAATTTTAGCGTTGAATTGGGAACAACAGCGAAAGCGGTTCATATTGATAAAAAATAATAATTGAGATTATATAGTTTACTTTTATAAAAATGAATTTTGTAAGCTCCCGGCTTTATAAAGACCGCGGGGCTTACTGAGCTGTGTTTAAAAACTTTGTTTGAGTTAGAGCGTGTCTAAAAACGGTATAGCGGTTTTTAAAAATATACAAATAATAAATTTTCTTAAACTATATTTATTTTGGTTTTTAGGCATACTTTGGGGAAAATGAGATTTTTTTGATATAATATATACTATTAAAAATGGGATTAATATTATTATGAATTAATGGTGGCTTATATGGCAAAAATAAAAACGAAGTATGTTTGCGGCGAATGCGGTTATGAGACAGGGAGATGGCTAGGTAAATGTCCGTCCTGCGGAATGTTTAATACTATGAGTGAGGAAGCGGTGACGAAAGCAACGTCAAAATTTTCCTCTTTCATGGGAGAGGCCTCTTTCAGCAAGCCTTTACGTCTTGAAAACATACAGCCCATAGACGACAATCGAATTAAGACCAATATAAGCGAACTTGACAGAGTTTTAAGCGGAGGTATTGTTCAAGGGTCTTTAACGCTTGTGGGAGGCGATCCGGGAATTGGTAAGTCGACTTTGCTTATACAGATTTGTCAATATATTGGAGAACAGGGAAAGCGAATTTTATATGTTTCGGGTGAGGAATCCGTACAGCAGATTAAGCTTAGAGCTTCAAGGCTTAATATTAAGACAAAAAATCTTTTGCTAATGTCCGAAACAAATTTGGATATAATTGAAAATGTGATTAAAGAGGTTTCTCCCGAGTTAATTATAATAGATTCTGTTCAAACTATGTATATTGATGAGATTTCAAGCGCTCCAGGAAGTGTCAGCCAGGTTCGTGAGTGTACGTCCAGGCTTATGCGTCTTGGAAAGAGTAAAAATATTTCTGTATTTATTGTGGGGCATGTTACAAAAGACGGAGCTATAGCTGGTCCGAGAGTTTTAGAGCATATAGTCGACACGGTTCTTTATTTTGAGGGAGAACGGAGAGATAGCTATCGCGTGCTCCGCTCAGTTAAAAATCGTTTTGGCTCCACAAATGAAATCGGTGTTTTTGAAATGAAAAACGAGGGTCTTGTGGAAATAAAAAATCCTTCCGAATACATGCTATCGGGAAGACCGATTAACGTGTCGGGCTCATCAATAACATGCAGTATCGAGGGTACGAGGCCAATTCTGGCTGAGGTACAATCTCTTGTGACATATACTAATTTCGGCATGCCTAGGAGAATGGCGGCGGGAGTTGATTATAACAGAGTTACTCTTTTAATAGCCGTACTTGAAAAAAGAATTGGTCTTAATCTTGGCAATTATGACAGTTATGTTAATCTTACCGGAGGCATAAAAATCGCTGAACCTTCTCTTGACGCGGCGATAGTATGTGCTATTGTGTCGAGTTATAAAAATAAAGTTGTTGATCCGTTTACTCTTGTTTTTGGTGAAATCGGTTTGACGGGAGAAATAAGAGCGGTCGCTATGAGCGAAAAAAGAGTTATGGAAGCTTCTAAGCTTGGTTTTAAAACGTGTGTGCTTCCAAAAGAGAATTTGAAAGAACTAAAGAATATAAATGGAATTGATTTAGTCGGGGTTTCTACGGTTTCAGAATTGCTTAACATTGCCGTGACATGATTTTTATAAAATAAAAACTTTATAATATATTTGTTGAAAAAATGAAAAAATATGATATAATTTTAATTAAAAGAGCTTAATTATGGAAAATAAATAAATATTTTGACTTGGTTCCGCTCTATTAATATTTTAATATTTAGCTTGAAAAATCCTTATATGGTGGTTTGTTATAAATAATTTTGATATAAATTGACTTTAAGGAAATACTGATTAATTTGGAAATCAAAAATAATCTTAAAAAACTACGGTATTGTATTTTTTTATAGACTTTGGGTCATCAAGCCGGTCTAACGAGATATGATTTTTTGATAACATAAAGTCAGTGATTTTATAAATATTTTTTAGGAGGACTTTAGAAATGGGTTTATATGAAGATTGGTTTAAAAAAGCCTATACTAGCGACGGTAAAACAAATAATCAACTTTGGGACGATTATATCCCTAAGGAACAGAAAATTTATGAGTATATCCTTGGAGAGAAAGTCTCTGAGCTCTCAGGCACTATAAAAGAATTAAGCGAGAAGTTTTCTATGTCGCCTGAATATATAGCGGGATTTATCGATGGAATAAACGATACACAGGAAAAAAAGGTTGACCTTGAGAATCTTTCGGAAGAATCTTATATATCTTTAAAAATTGATTTTGAGGTGCTTTATAAAAAAATGGTTGAATATAAAGCTGACCATTTATATAATCTTCCTCAATGGAAAGAAATTTTTACTGAAGACCACATGAGAGTTCTTTATAAAGGGCAGAAAAGCTCTAAAACTTATGTTAGGGAAGAAAAAATTGGGAGAAATGACCCATGCCCATGCGGAAGTGGTAAAAAATATAAAAAATGCTGCGGCGCGAGTTAATTTATGAAAACTATAATTGAAAAAGTTGATTCTGAAAATCCCCAAAAATATGAGGCGGTTTTTATGAAAGCCGCTTCTGTTATAAAAAACGGCGGTCTTGTCGCTTTTCCGACAGAGACCGTTTATGGGTTGGGAGCGAACGCTCTCGACCCTATTGCTGTTAAAAAAATTTACACCGCTAAAGGAAGGCCGTCGGATAATCCATTAATTGTCCATATATCAGATGTTACTGAGTTAAATGATGTTGTTGTGGATGTATCTGAAAAAGCTGAAAAAATTATCAACGCTTTTTGGCCTGGTCCGATTACTATAATTTTTAAAAAAAGAGAATTAATTCCTATGGAAACATCAGGCGGGCTTTCAACAGTAGCCGTAAGATTTCCTGAAAATGAGACGGCGAGATTTTTTATTAAAAAATGCGGTGTGCCAATCGCGGCTCCAAGCGCTAATTCATCGGGGAAACCAAGCCCCACAAAAGCAGAGCATGTCAAATTTGATTTAGATTCAAGGATTGATATGATTATTGACGGGGGTGCTTGTAAATTTGGGCTTGAATCGACAATTATTGACGTCTCATCGGAAATACCATGTCTTTTACGTCCAGGATCTGTCACAAAGGATATGATTGAGGGGATTATAGGTGAGATAAATGTGGATAAGGCTGTTTTGGAAAAACTTAGTGAGAACGAAAAGCCAAAAGCGCCTGGAATGAAATATAAGCATTATTCTCCAAAAGCCGACGTTAAAATTGTAAAAGGGAACGCTGTTGATGTTGCGGAAAAGATAAACGCTATTGTGAGGGAGAACATGATAAAAGGGATAAAAACGGGTGTTATCGCTACGGAGCAGACAAGAGATATGTATAAGTGTGACAACATACTTGTTATCGGCAGTTTAAATAATCCTGAGGAAATAGCGTCAAACCTTTTTGATGTTTTGAGAAAATGCGACAGCTTTGAGGTTTCTCAAGTTTTTGTTGAGGCTTTTGATGAGGACGGTGTTGGAATGGCAATAATGAATAGGCTAAAAAAGGCGGCAGGTTATAATATTATTAATGTTTAAATTTTCGGCGGGTGTATTTTATGTTTGATAAAAAATTGATTTTTGATAGAGTAAAAAGCGTTATTTTTGTCTGTACCGGAAATACTTGCAGAAGCCCTATGGCGGAAGGTTTGATGAGGAAGTTTCTCGCTGAAAAGGGTGTAAATAATGTTAGTGTTATATCGAGAGGTATTTCTGTTTTCGAGGGGTCTCACGCCAGTGAAAACTCTATTTTGGCAATTAAAAAGTATAATGTTGATTTATCATCTCATCGGGCGAAACCTCTTACTTTTGAGGAGATTAATTCCGCCGGTTTAATTTTGACAATGTCAAAAGGTCACAAAAGCGCTATTTTGTCATCTTTTCCCGAATATGAGGATAAAGTTTTCACAATTAATGAATTCGCTTTTAAGAGGGAAAAAGACATATCAGACCCTTTTGGCGGAAGCATCGATGTTTACGAAAGATGTCTTGACGAGATTTACGAGTGTCTAAAAGAAACAGCGGATAAATTATATTAAAATAGATTAGAGTGTATCTGAGAACTAAAATACGCGCGAAAAATCATGAAAAAGTAAAATGAACTTGAAGCGCATTTTATTTTTTGTAATTTTTTAGATATTTTAGCCTTATAAGAAGATTCAATTTTTTGGACAGTTAAAATTTCCTACGGTTTTAACAATATATATAAAGTTTTCAGATATTTTATAATTACATTTTTAATTTTGTGGTATATTTACTGTAAAAAAATTATGGAGGTGTTAATTATGATAGGTATAGGAAGCGACAATGCTGGTTTTGGATTAAAAAAGGAAATAATAAAATATCTTGAGGAAAATAATATAGGGTATAAGGATTTTGGAATATACGCCGAGGAACCGACCGCGGATTATCCTATTTACGGTAAAAAGGTAGCGAATGCTGTTGTGTCTGGTGAGTGTGAGAAAGGTATTTTAATTTGCGGGACAGGTATTGGCATATCAATAACCGCTAATAAGATAAAAGGTATTCGCGCGGCGCTTTGTCATGATGTTTTTTCAGCGAAAGCGACTAGATTACATAATGACGCGAATATTCTCGCTATGGGCGGGAGGGTTGTAGGTCCTGGGCTTGCTATTGAGATTGTTGACGCTTTTTTAAACACGGGGTTCTCAAACGCTGAGAGGCACATCAGAAGGATTGGTATGATTGAGGCTTAAGACGCTTCAAACAAAGGAGGAATTCTTATGAGTAATTTATATATTTTAGACCATCCACTTATTCAAAGTAAACTAACTATGCTTAGAAATAAAGAAACATCAAATAAAGAGTTCAGAGAGCTTTGCGCTGAAATTTCCTCTTTAATTTGTTATGAGGCCTCAAGAGATCTTATTCTTGATGATATAAATGTTTCTACCCCTTTAGGAGAAACAAAGGGAAAGGTTTTGGAAAATAAAATAGGCATTATAGCTATTCTCAGAACAGGAATAGGTATGGCGGAGGGAATCTTATCTCTTATACCAAACGCTAAGCTTGGTCATATCGGTTTATACCGAGATCCTAATACTTTAATGCCTGTAGAGTATTTTTGCAAGCTTCCAGAGCATACGAAAAATTGTCAGATATTTGTTCTTGACCCAATGCTCGCCACAGGGGGAACCGCTTCGGCGGCTATTCAATTTATTAAGGAGCGGGGAATTGATAATATAAAATATCTTTGTCTTGTCGCCGCGCCAAACGGCGTTAAACGAGTTCAAACAGACCATCCAGACGTGGATATTTATACCGCCGCTCTTGACGAGTATCTTACTGAGAACGGATATATATTTCCAGGGCTCGGTGACGTTGGAAGAAGACTTTACGGTACGAAATAGAGGAAGGACGGTGTATATGGCGTGACTCATAACTGGTTGCTTTATATGGCGGCTTTCGCCACTTCCTTCGCTATTTCTCTTTTGACGACGCCTTTCGCTAAAAAATTAGCTTTTAAGCTTAAAGCCATAGATTATCCCAAATCAAGAGGGCTTCATTCAGAGCCTATGCCCCGGATGGGCGGTATAGCTATTGTACTTGGTTTTATGATAACTGTTTTGCTTATGAGTTTTTTTGTTGAGGACTTTATTACCACGGAATTTGTAGGTTTTATAATCGGCGGTTTTATAATCGTAGCTTTAGGTATGCTTGACGATATATATGAGCTTAGTGCTAAGTTTAAGTTTTTAGTACAACTTATTGTGGCTGTTATAGTAGTTAAAACTGGTACGAGAATAGATGTTATAATGTGGCCTTACTGGGAATATTTAAAAGACTTTAACGCTCCTATTACCGTTATTTGGATAATAGGTGTTATAAATGCTGTTAACCTTATTGATGGTGTAGACGGTCTCGCCGCCGGCGTTACATCAATAGCCGCCTTGTGTCTGACGGTTTTATGCATAATTTCGGGAACGACTACGGCGGTTGTTCTTACGTCGACGCTCGCTGGAGCGTGTCTTGGTTTTTTACCGAGAAATTTCAGTCCCGCGGAAGTCTATATGGGGGACACGGGCTCTACTTTTCTTGGATATGTCCTCGCTGTTTCCTCATGTATAGGCGTTTATAAAAGTTACGCCATATTGTCGGTTTTTATATCTGTTTTAGCTATGGCTCTCCCTATATTCGATACTCTTTTCGCTATGACGAGGCGAGCTATTAATCATAAGCCTATTATGAGTCCTGACAGGGGACATCTTCATCACAGGCTTATTGACAGCGGATATACTCACAGACAAGCTGTTGTCATTTTATATGGTTTGAGCGCTATAAGCGCCGTGATTGCTATTCTTATAGCTGTTCAGAATTTTCAAGCGACGGTCGTTGTGCTTGTGTTTTTTCTTGTTCTTTTACTTATGCTTTACGTTTATAGGTCAAGAACAAATAAAAGGTAACACTATTTTTGAAAGGTATGTGTGGTTTTTATGAAATTTTCAAAAGCTTTCGGCGAAATAAAAACTAATGTTTTAACAGAGCTTGACAATATGAAAATAAGACTTGAGAAAGAGGGCAGGGATACTATTAATTTTTCAATAGGCACTCCTGATTTTAGGCCCGATAAACATGTTTTATCGGTTTTAAAAGAGGCTTCGGGGTGTCCTGAATTGTTTAAATATGGATTGTATGACAGCGAAGAGCTTATCGACGCTGTTATTAATTGGTATAAAAGACGGTATAACGTGAAAGTCGCGCCTGAAAACATAACTACTATAAACGGTTCTCAGGAGGGAATGGCTCATATATCTTTTCCAATTTGCGACAAAGGGGATATTGTCCTTACTCCAAATCCTGGGTATCAGATTTTTTCTTTCGGACCGCTTATGGCGGGGGCTGATATTGTTACATATAATCTTATAAAGGAGAATAACTATCTTATTGATTTTAATTCTATACCTGAGGAAACAGCCAGAAAGGCGAAAATGATTGTTGTATCATATCCAAACAATCCTGTTACGGCTACGGCGGATTATTTATTTTATGAAAGGCTTGTCGCTTTCGCCAAAAAGTATGATATAGTAGTTGTTCATGATAACGCTTACTCGGAGCTTGTATATGACGATGAGCCGGGAATATCTTTTTTAAGTGTGCCAGGGGCTTTTGACATTGGAATAGAGTTTAACTCACTTTCAAAATCTTATAATTTAACTGGTCTTAGGCTGTCTTTCGCTATTGGAAACAAGGAAATCATAAAAAGGTTTAAGGCTTTTCGTTCTCAAATAGATTACGGAATATGCGGGGCTATACAAAAAGCGGCTATTGCCGCTTTAAATGGGCCTCAGGATATTTTGGAAAGAAACAGGACAGGATATAAAAAAAGGCGTGACGCTCTATGCTGTGGTCTTAATGAAATCGGGTGGAAAGTACCTTTTTCTAAAGGAACTATGTTTACATGGTTTCCTATTCCTGAAAATTTTAGTTCATCAAAAGAGTTTGCTTTTAAGCTTCTTGAGGAAAGCGGTATTCTATGTGTACCGGGAGATAGTTTTGGTTCGCTCGGAGAGGGATATGTAAGAATGGCCCTTGTGCAGCCGATTGAGGTTATTGAAAAAGCTGTTCAGAAAATAAAAGAATGTAAATTATTTTAGAATTATTTATAGCGTATTATAAAATTAAAATACGCAATATGTAAAGAATTTTTGTTAAAGATAAATAATAAGATATTTGTAAATAAATATATTAAGAAGTTTATTAATTAGCTATAGTGTGTTTCATAGATAGAAAGATAAAAAGTGTTTTATCTTTCTCATTTATAAAGATTACCAAACCGAATTTTATAGAACGCAATTTTTCTTTTTTATAAAAATATGCAAAAAAATTATAAAATAAAGTGTTATTTTTATATATTTTATAATTTTTTTGCATATTTTTATCTTTACATAATATTAAAAAGGTTATCTAACTTTAGCATTAAGATAACCTTTGGGTAAATAAAAATTAAAAATCAAATGAACCTGTCATTTCACTATCGGAATCTTTATTCATAACATAATAACATTTATTTTCCTCCGGTTTATAGTATACATTAACAGATACTAAATCCTTAACCTTATTTCCGCAGTCTTTCCATTCCTGTCTAGCTTTAGCGAAAATTTCTTTTTGACTAATTTGAACACCTTTAAATTCAACAAACATATTTTCTTTGATTAAAGCCATTTATCTTTACCTCCATAAAATAACAAATAGAAAATCTTAAAATATTTGTATGTATACTAATATGATACTATCTATTTATGATTTTGTCAACACCGATATAAAAAATTTATTTTTTATAATATTAAGTCGTTTACTTAAAGTACGAGTAAAAAACTATAAAAAGTAAAATGAACTTGAAGTATGTTACAGTAAATGAACTGGTTGTTTTTATAGCTATTCGCAAAATTTTCAGAGCGAAACAATAAAATAATTCTTTTAATATGCCAGGTTTTATTAGGGATTGTATATTCATTCTTTTATTGATTTTTTATAAGTTAATTAACAGTAGTAAAAAGAAATATGTTTATATTTGCAAAAGATTATATATCTATTATTCCATTTTTTGAATTATTTATACATTTATTATTTTTGTGTGAGTATTTATAATCCCTTGGGGAACAGCCGTATACGGAGCGGAAGATCCTGTTAAATGTACGCTGACTTTCAAATCCCGCGTTAGCGCTGATTTCAGTAAGAGAATCATTTGTTATTCTTATAAGTTTCGCGGCATATTCAGCCCGTGTTATACCTATGTAGTTTCTAAAGTTAATTTTTATTTTGTCGGAAAATATACGAGATATATAATATTTACTTACGCAAAGGTCTTTAGCCATTATATCAAGGGTTATAGGATTTGTAAAATTTTTCGTGATGTATTCTATTATTTTTTTTGTAATGTTTTCGGGATAAAAGTTTTGTTTATTTATTATATCAAGATTATCTAAAATATGATGCATAAGAACGTATACGAAGCCGAGATTTATGGGAAACGGTTTTTCCGCGTTTATTGAGTCTAACGCGAAGACAGCCTCTTTATTAAGAGTATTGTTTTTTATAACAGGGTTTTTAGGCGTTGATTGTGTTAAATTGGGGAACATATTTAAAAAAATTTTAGGATCGCATATTATAAGCGTACCATCAGCGTTTTTTTTATCATCTTTATAATACTCGTGAAGTAAGTTAGGAAAAATGATAGCGACATCCTGTTCGTTTATCTTATATTTTATATTATTTATACTTATATGCTGAGTACCTTTATTAACGTATAAAATCTCAATATTATCGTGTATGTGGGGAGGGAAAGAAAGTTCGCGGTGGTTATGAATTATTTTTAATCTATCAGGCTGTACCTCATAATAGGGAGTCATATTTTTCACCTCCTTGAGCAATTTTTGTCTTATATTTAATATTATATGACTATCATTATACAATAAATTATTATATAATTCAAGCACAGAGTTATAAAAAACGCGATTGTTAGATTTTAAGATTACTTTTTAAAAAAATTAAAGGGAGGTAATAACAATGAAAAAACGTATTAGAGCATGCAAAAGAGTTGTTGGCGTCATTATGAGTTTAACATTATTAGTTTCATCTAGTGTTTATATAAACGCTGATGATAACGCTATGAGCGGGAATGAGGAACTGTCCGCTGAGGAAGTTATTCCATACCTTGACACTTCACTTTCTTTTGAGGAACGAGCGGCTGATTTGGTTTCGAGAATGACTTTGGAGGAAAAAATCTCACAGCTTGGAAACAACGCTCCCGCTATTCCGGGACTTGAGGTAGGAGCCTATAATTATTGGAGAGAAGGCCTTCATGGGGTGGCGAGGCAAGGGGTAGCTACTTCTTTTCCAACAAGTTTATCAATGTCTAACACATGGAACAGAAGTTTAATTTATTCAGCGGCCGATATAACGTCAACAGAGGCGCGAGGAATAAATAACAAACTTAATTTGTCTTATTGGAGCCCTACGATAAATATGGCGAGAGACCCGAGATGGGGAAGAAATGAGGAAACATATGGAGAAGACCCGTATCTTACAAGCCAGATAGCTTCTGAATTTGTAAAAGGAATGCAGGGTGATGATCCAAAATATTTGAAAGTTATCGCCACTTTAAAACATTTTATAGCTAATAATTGTGAGAAGGAACGCCGCGCCGGTTCATCGAAAATGGATGAGAAAACTTTAAGGGAATATTATGCCAGAGCTTTTAAAGATACTGTAGAGGCTGTCTCTCCAGCGTCGGTAATGAGTTCTTACAACGCCACCACTGTTATGAGAAACGGAGAGACATTATATGATCACATTCCGTCAGCGGCGAATCCTTATATATTAACAGAGCTTTTAAGAAGAAACTGGGGATTTGACGGTTATGTAACAGGCGACTGCGGAGCTGTTCAAGACCTTGGCGGAACGGAAGTTGGGGGAAAACAAAATGTTTACAAGGAAGTTCTTGTTCCCGGCAAAAAATGGCAGGATACATCAGCCGCCGAGTCTATCGCTAAAGGATTTTACGCCGGAAATGACATTGACTGTGGTTCGGCTGCTCAGTCAACTCAGCTTGAGGCGGTTTTAAACGGATATTTGAGCGAGGACCAGCTTGATGTAAATATTTACAGATTATTTTTACAAAGAATGAGAACGGGCGAGTTTGACAGCGCCGACAAAGTTCCGTACAGAAGTATAACGTCTGAAACCGCTTTCGACGCTCCGCCTCCGGGAAGCACGGCTAAAAGAATTGAGAAAGACGAACATGTGCAGGTTGCCGAGAGGGCTGCTGAGGAAACTTGGGTTCTTCTTAAAAATGAGGGAAACATTCTTCCTATAGGTTTAGATAAGAAAAATATCGCTATAGTAGGCAATTACGCCGATGAGATTTTCAGGGGCGACTATTCCGGAGACGTTACGAAAACAACTACTCCTTTACAAGGGCTTAAAAAAGAATTTCCTAACGCCACGATAGGTTATCTTGGAGGGGTTCCGTCAGACGCCGCTTTATTTAATCTTAAAAGTCTTACTTTCATTTTAGACGACAACACAACAAGAAAAATCGACCTCTCAAAAGCTACGTCTGTTATGGGAGGTACTCTTTCAAATGGTATGATTACAGAAATTAACAAAAATTTTTCGGCTGTTATTCCCAATGTTGATTTTTCAAAAGTAAAATCGGTAAAAGCCGAGATGTCGTCGGCCGCTAATTTTGCCAGCGGACAGGCTAATCCGGGCGGTACGCTAAAAATAGGATATGGGGATTCCACTTTAACCGTGGCTAATGTATCTAGCAAAACTTCCGACACATATGTTGAGTGTATGGCCGATTATACAGGCAATACGGGAGGGTATAACGGCAAAAGAGATTTAAGCCTTACTGTTTCCGCTAACGCCGTAAAGGATTTTTCAGTTACGGATTATAAAGATGAGCTTGATAAGGCTGATATAATTATTGCCTACGCGGGTACAAATCTCAAAGATTCCTCAGAGTCAAACGATAGGGAAAGCATTGATTTTCCAGCGTCTCAGTCTCACGTAAAAGCGCTTGCCGACGCTTATGGAAACAAAACTATTGTAGCTATGCAGACGGTAGGTCAGATGAATGTTGAGGATATTAAAGATAAAGTTGCCGCTATTTTATGGACTTCGTATAATGGGCAGACGCAAGGCGAGGCTTTCGCGAAAGTTATTTCAGGTACGGTAAATCCGTCAGGAAGACTTACAACTACATGGTATCCTGTCTCAGACCTGATTAAAATGCCTCTTACCACAACCGCTGAAAATAAGAAGACCATAAACGGGGTTGATTATTACTATAATGACTACAATATAGCGCAAAAAACAAATTTCCCCGGGCGTACTTATCAATATTACGGAGGAACTCCGGTATATCCTTTCGGTTATGGATTGAGCTATACAAATTTTGAGTATTCAAATATCAGAGTTTCAAAATCTTCCGCAACCGTAAATGATACGTTAACCGTAAGTGTGGATGTTAAAAACTCGGGAACGGTTAAAGGAAAGGAAGTTATTCAGCTTTATGTTAGAGTTCCGGGAGGCGACGGGGTTAATCTACCTTTAATACAGCTTAAAGGATTTGATAAAATAGAGCTTGAGCCAAATCAGACCAAAAGTGTGAGTTTCACTCTTAATATTAATGATATAAACTTTTTTGACGAGGAGAACCAAAAAATCTATGTTCCTACGGGGAAATATACTGTTGTGGCAGCTAAAAACGCTCAGGAGGCAAAGACAGAGGGCGCTTTAAAGACCACGGTGGATGTTTCGGGAACATTAGACTCAACTCTTAAACAAGTTACGGCCGTTCCTACAGGAGTTATTGTAAAAGGCATATATTTGGCTGGGGATGAGACATCTGAAACGCCGGTACCTATAAAAGCTCAAGTTTCGGCCTATATGACTGATGAAGTCTCATATGAAATCTCAAACGCGGATGAAGTTAAATATACAAGCTCAAATGAAAAAATCGCTGTTGTTGACGATGAAGGAAACGTAAAAGCTGGAGTTGCCGAAGGCGTCGCTACAATTACGGCAAGTGTGACTATAAATGGGGTTTCTAAGACAGACGAGTTTCCTGTTGTGTGTCAGCTTATTGAAAAAGCTACAGACGAACTTAAAGCGGGATATATATCAAAGCTTGACGCTGAATATAAGCAATGTGTGCGGGAGGCGTACAGTGAGGAAAATTACACCATGATTTCAGAAATTTATAATAACGCTAAAAAAACAATTATGGAATCTGTAGACGCTCCTACTGTTAACGCCGTTTTTGAGAAAGCTATTAAAGATATAAGAGCCGTTGAGGCAGATAAGCTCTCTGACGTTTATACGATAGCTTCTGAAAATTCCTCATATATTTATGAGAATATAATTGACTACAGAGAAAACGGAATACCTATGTATACGGCGACGGAATCGTCTATAACGGGAACGGTGACAGCGGATAATTCTTGTGATATAAAACTTTTGGCTTTTAAAAACAGTGTAGCTGTCGATAACTCAAATATTAAATGGAAAGTCGAGAAACTTGGTGAGTACAATCGTGAACCCGCCGAAATAGATTATGATACAGGAGTGCTTAAAGTTAAGGAAAATGGACTTATTAAAGTTACGGCTGTAAATACGGAAGCTCTTGAGAAAGGAAGCTTAATCCTACTCGTGAATATTCAGCTTGAGGGAGAGTCTGCTGATGATAACGATGGTGTGGCCAATCTTTCGGACAGTAAATCTGGAGCGAGCGGTTCAGGCGTTGAGGGAGCGCCGAATAACGCGGGCTCAACAAAAACAGCGTGGCTTGAGTTTAAAGGAGTAAAGCTTGAGGGACTTAAAGAAATTGTACTCAGAAATTCATACAAAACCGATGGAAGCGCCGATTTAAAAGTGAGTCTAGCGAAAGACGCTTATCCGGCTAATCTTATCGCGGATGGTTCGGTCGATTCAACCGGAGATTGGGCAAAATGGAAAGAAACAATATTAAACGTTAAACAGGAGATTATATCCAACGCCAAAATTGACGAAAACGGATTATCAACAATATATATTCAGACAAACGGAGCTAACCTTGATTATATAAGATTTATTTATGAGGAACCCGCCCAATATCCCTATACTTTTAAAGGGGCGGAAAATGACGCGGATGGTTCAGTCAAGGTAACCGTGAGTCATAAACTGGGAACAGAAAGCGGTGTTTTGGTAGGAGCGGTTTTTGGTTCTGATGGGAAGATGACCAAAGAGGCGATGACTAAAATCTCAAACAGTGGAATATATACTCTTTCAGGCGGTTTTTCCGCTAATGATGAGGTAAGTTTATTTGTATGGAACAATTTGGATGAGATGAGACCTATTTCTGATATTTCATCAGTAACATATAAAGAACCGGAGCTTGTAGTATATAATTTTTCAGATTCGGTGTTTGATGATTATTACGGTGTAAAAAATGGTACAGAGAAGCTTCCTCTTCCGGAGGTAAACGGTATGAGAGGCTATGGTAACTGGATTAAGGCGGGAGGTTCAAGTTATACTTTTAAAGGAAAGGAGTATAAATTTACGGAGTCTCTCCAGGCAGGCGGAGGGGGAACGGAACAACGCTGTGTATATTTTACTCCGAAAGGCAAATGTAAAATAACAGTTCTTTTTGACGGAAACGGAAGCGCGGGGCGCGCTATGTATATTGAGCAAAAAGGTATAAAGATTAATACAGGTACGTCAATTCAGACAGGTATAACAGAGTTTAGCGCTGATATAACGGATACGTCGAATCCTGTATACATATATGGCGGGGGAAGTAATAAACGACTTTTCGCTATATTTGTTGAATATAAATAATTAAGTTTTGGGTCATTATTTACAACAATTATATTTAATTTAAGAAAATTGACTTGAAAAATTTTGAGTAAATATTGAAAGGAATGAAAATGTGTTATGAAACGGTTTATATGTTTTTTTAGTATAGTGTTTATTTTGGCAAATTGCTTTTGTTGTATTACGTTTGCGGGGGTGCCGTCTATTGTTTTAAATTCCGCTAAAACGGATGACGCGAGAAGTTTTGTGAGTATAACGGGAAACATGTCGGATGTCGCTGAGGAACAACAACTTACTTATTTATTGACAGAAGTTAAAGATGGGAGTTATAATGAAGATAATATTTATTATATTAATCAAAAAATATATACAAATCCTGATGGGGAATTTTCTTTTAAATTAGGTGTGAAAGGTACTTTAGAGGCTGATAAGACCTATATTGTGAGAATAGGTGGAACAGGAATATCAGAGCCTATCTCAATTATTGTGGGAACGGACGGAGATGGCAAAGTCGAATTTATTCTGGGTGATGTGAACAGTGATGGAAAAATAGACGTTAATGACGCTTCTATTGGATTAAAATATTTACTTGACCCGTTATCGGTTGACGACAAAATTGTTTCCGCTGAGAGATTTGATGAGAAAATAAAAGTTATGGGAAAAGAAATTTTCACGGCGGAAGATGTGGCTTGTATTTTACAAAAAGCTTTAAATGAAAACGGCTATACTTTTCCCGCTGAGAAAAAAATGATAAAATGACTTTTGAGTAAATGATATTTAACGGAGGGGTAAGATTATGAGAAAAGAAATATCGGCTGTTTTGGTCATGTTATCCATATTTGGAGGAAGTATGGCGAATAATGTCTTTGCTCAGGAAGTTGGCGTGAATATGAAAAATCCTGAGAATATTAACGCTCTAAAGAATTTTATTTCATTAAATCAAAGTAACAGCGGCTATTTAAATGCCGAGATTAAAGGTATAAAACTGGAAATTTCTCCTGATGGTATTATAAAGCGTGTAATGAATGGAATTGTTTCCACCATGAGTTATAATAACCAGTATGGAAGCGATTGTAAATTTTTAAAGTTATTTAATTGGAACGGTTATTTCGCCGCTCTTGTTTATGATAATATTTCAGGAGAAAAGCAAGTTATTATAAGCGGACTTGGTTTTATTTGGCAATCTGTTGAGTATGATTATTTTGCTGAAAGCGATATTGATTATATTTACGGTACAAAATATAAAGTAAACGATATTGATGTTTATGGAGACCAGCTCTATTTAGCCTGTGATGATGGTATTGTGATTGTGATTACCCCTTGTATTAAATGTTATAAATTAAAAAAATTTTCAGATAATGATATAAAGACTATTTCTTTTCAAGGTGATACCGTCAAATTAAACGCTAATACACAATCGGAGTTTGAAATCCAGATAAGCGATATAAGACAAAACAATATTTCCGTTGAGGAAGCTTTTAATATGAAAAGTTCAGGCGCTTTGTTTATTGACGTTAGAGAGGAAAATGAGTTCAATCAATACCATTATAATAATTCGGTAAATATACCTGTTTCCAGAATTTCAGAAATCGCGAAATATGATAGAGGTACGGTTTTGATATTTTTCTGTAAAGGCGGTGGAAGAGCAGAGAAAGCGCTTTTGGAAGCTCAAAAAATGGGTTTTGTAAATGTTTATAATGTTGGAAGTGTTGATAACCTTATAGAATATTAAATATAAAAAACACTCTTTAAAAATAAAAATTTTAAAGAGTGTTTTTCCTTGTTTTTTTAAGTTTCCTGATTTTTAAAAAACTTAGAGTTTCCAGATTTTTTAGGGATTACCAATTATTAAAAAACATCAACATTAATTGACAATTTATTTTAACTATAGTATAATTGACATAGATATTTTTTGATTAAAAAACTGTCATAAAGTGTACTTTATGGCAGAATTTAATTTTATTATCCTTAGAAAGAGAGGTATATAATTTAGTTATTTTAAGCGATATATTGTTTTTTTACAGGAGGGACTATATGTTGAAAAAAATTATGAAAAAAACAGTATTGGCGGCGATTGCTATAGTTTTTATAACGGGCTGTTCTTCCAGGGTTGTGGATTATGACAATAAAAATATAAATTTGGCGGCGGAAGAACTTACTTTTGATGAAAGCGTAAATTTCTATATGGATACAAACGAGAGTTTAAAAGAATATATAAACGACGCGAATTTTAAAAATATTGTATATGCCGCGTATAGTACGGCGAATGAACTTAGTGCAAACGATTCATTAAATTTTGAGATACATTCGGTGAAGGATGAATTAGAAAAGCTTGACGGAGATTTTTTTGTAAGAAAAATAATTAATGAGAAAAGTTATTCTGGAAAATCGAATAGTATTGTTAAAGATGTTTTAGAAAATACAAAGGAAAATGAGTTTAGTGTTATTGTCACGGATTTTACAACGCAGCTTGGCGATTACACTTCTATGGTTTCAGCTATTACCGGTGTTTTAGCTAAAAATCAAGCGGTAGCCATTATTGGGGTCGATACCGAGGTAAGGCCTTTTTTTATAGTAGTTGTCGGCTCTAATAAAAAAACGTCGGAATTTATATCTAATTTTAAGCAGAATCCTAATGTCGCGGCTTATGAAAATTCTGAGGGAGGTCAGGCGGATGGTGGACTTCAGTTAGATATAGTCAGAAATATTAATTATCAGATTTTCGCTAATGATAACGGCATAATGGGGATTAATTATAAAGATATCAAACCTATTGAGAATGGAACTTATTATTTATACGAATATAAAGAGGAAAAAACACAAGACGGGACTGTTAAGCAAATTCCGTCATTTACTATCACGAATGAGACTGAGGGAAGTTTTTCTGAGATAAATGATAATTATTACTCAAAAGATTTATATAAATACATAGAGGGTACTGTTAATTTCGCCGATGTAGGCGGAGCGTCTGTAACAAACAGATATGTTCAGGTTATGCCACCTAAAAGCGATGCCGATGAAAACAAGAAAGAGGAAGCGAAAAATATTACCGTAAACGATATAAGCTATATCGCTATGAAGTCGCTTGTTTTAGACGGCGATGAAATGCTTGCCGGAAAATTTAAGCTTGACGTGCCTTTTAATATAATTGACGAGGTTAAATTAAGCTCATTAGATTGTGAGCTTGAGACAAAAATGTATATTCCGAAAGACGGCAAGCTGGTGGAATATGGAGCGAACGCCGAGGACTTTATTAAGGTACAGATTGCCGAGGGTGGAGAAAACCAAGGCAAATGGAGAGTTGACGATGAGAACAACTCTATGCTTTTTAATTTTATGATGGACAACGCTGCGGAATTTCCTAAATCGGAGGGAAATTTCTTTAAACTTGATATTAACGTAAAACAATTTATGTCGAAAGAGAATATGCCTAAGTGGGTTAAAGAATGGTCCCGAACGAATAAAATCTCAAATTTAGATACGTTGTTTAATTCTATTTACGGCTATCAAATTAATAGAAACGTTACTCAAAACACTTTTTCAGTTTATGTGGGAAAAGCAAGTGACGCGGAATAACTTTTAGGAGGAATTGTTATGGGTAAAGGAAAAAATCCTTGGTCGAGTTCATTGACGGGACTGGTTGTTTCTCTTATTACGGCTATATGTTTTTTGCTTATAGGGTTTCTTATTTCTTTGTATTTTTCGGGAGCGTCTTACCCTGAAGATTTATTATATACCCCTCAGGATTGGGGAAATTCTTTTTTTAATTGGTTTTTTTGGGGGACTATTGCCTCGTTTGTTTTTAATTTTATTATAATGATATTTTCTATGTACTGCGGAGCTTTTTTTCGTTCAAGCGTAGCGTGGATTATATACTTATTTTTAGCGATTATTATAGGCGCCGTTTTATCAATTTTATTTTTGAGAGTTAATCCGGAGGACACTTCCTGTTCGACTATTTCTTTTGTTTTATTTATAGTTGAACAAATAACGGAGTTTATTCTCTCTACTGTTTTTTGCTCGAAAATTTGGCGTTCGGACTTTGTTCCTTTCCGCTGACTTTTGTATTTTTGAAAGTTTGGATACGGCGTATTAAAGTGTAAGGTAAATATTATAAAAATATGCGGAGGGGTTTTTATGAGTACTTGTTATATACTTCCTATAGGCGGAAGCGGAACAAGAGTTATGAGAGCGTTGTTTCACCTTTTGGCTTCGGGAGGGTTTGATGACGAGAGAATTAAATCATTTGACAATTATAAGGTTATGTGTATAGATTCTGATGGAAATAACGGGGATATGAACGGACTCAGAAGTTTATACTCAAAGTACAAAGCTCTTCAAAAGCTTACTGATCTGCCTCTTGTGAGCTGTTATAAGGAAGACGGGGGGCTATACTGGTCGCCTTTGGACTCAAATGATAACGATATGAGAGGCCATATCGGGGATTTTAATTTAAACGACGACGCTAAGAATGTTCTTGAGTTTCTTTATACAAAAGAGGAACTCAGCAAAAAACTCAACGAGGGATTTTATGGTCATACTTCTATAGGTTCTTATTTCACTTCGTTAAATATTTTAGGTGAGAATCATAAATTCTCAGAAGTTTGGGAAAGATATTTTGAGCATATTGGAGATGGAGATAAAATATTTATAATAGGCTCGGTTTTCGGTGGGACGGGAGCTTCGGGAATACCTACGATAGCCAGAATTATAAAGAACAATATTAAAGAGGATGTTCCTATTGGGGCGGTTTTGGTTATGCCATATTTTAGGCCTGTCGGAAAACAAGGAGAGAAAACCTCTTTAAATATAAATTGGAGAACATTTAACTCAAAAGTGAAAATGGCTTTATCATTTTATGAGTCTCAAGGTTTTGACGATATATTCAGGACTATGTATTTTATTGGTGAGAATGAGGAGAATTTTATGAATGTTCCTTATTCTGAGGGCGGGGGAGAGCAGAAAAATAAGCCTCATTATATAGAAACTTACGCCGCCGCCACATTATTTGATTTTTTAGCCGCTCCTAAAAACGATACTTTTAGGACTAAATTTTATGTTATTGAACAAAAGGCTGATGAGTATATAATTCCTGAAACTTTAAATAATGTTGTTAAAAACGCTAATATAGTGAGAAAAATGTCAACGTTTTTTTTATTCTCAAGTCTGTATACAAAACTTCTTAGCGATATGATTGAAAACAGAAAAAAAAATATTGGCTGGCTTAAAAATTATGAGTCTGTTTATGGAAGAAATTTTTTGAAAAGCCATAATTTTAATGTGATTTTAAAAGATTACTGTGAGGAATATTTGTCTTGGATCTGGAGCCAGCTTATACTACCAAATGATTCAGGAAATATTCGTGATGATTCGGGAATATTTGATTACAAAATAAACAGTAAGGTAAAATGGCTTAACGTCAGCGATATGTATGGAAATTTATATAATCCGGAGACTGTATCATGCGGTTTTACTGGATATAAATTTAGAGAACTTGAAAACATGGCCACGGTTGTTTTTAATGAGAGTCCTGAATCCGAAAATAAGCGTTATACAGGTCAGAGAATTATAGAGGAATTAGCTACCAATACGGTTAAACCCATAACCGACAGTATGACTACGTTTACTGTTTTTATGCGTGATGTTATGGAATTATGCGGAAGAGAGGTCGAGAATTAATGGCGGGGAAAAAATTTACTTATATAACAAGTAACGCTTTAAGAAACGGGAAAAATCCAAATCTCGCGGTTAATCCGGTAACAGACAGTTCTTCTTTAGGCGAGGCGGGAGACGGCTCTTATAACGCTGTGTCAACCTTGAGAAATATAGCGAGCGACCTTGAGACGTCTGACAACGGCGCTAAGACGATAATAAAAAACAGGAGTGAAATTTCAGTACCTTCTCCATGGGCTTCTATTATTTCATTTGACACTATTATGGTTTCCGATGATTTTGGGCAGTTACATGAGGACGCGGTTAATCAATGGAGAGGGCTGCTCACTATTATCGCTTTAAAGGATTTTATTGATTTGGAGATAAATTTTCATAAAGTAGATTTAAGCGCTAAATATTCAGAGAATAATGTTAATAAGTTTTATAGAAATTTGATCTATTTAAAGCCAAACAGCCAATTGTTTGGCGATAGTTCTTGCTGGGACGAATTTGTTTTTATAGAGTGCGCGAATATGGGCGAGACACAAAATATTGGGGTTTTATCAAATTCAGGTCTTGTATGTCCCATGTATTCTTATGATAGCTCAAATATTGTTAAAATACTCTGTGAAAAGGAAATTATGGGAACCATTAATAAAAGGATTGATTTTATTGACCCTATTCCTTTTATAACGAAGAACAGTATTCAATATTTATACATGAGAAAGTGGCTTGAATGTATAGAAAGAATTTTAAGAACAAATATTTTGGAGGAAAATAACTTAATAACTTTAGCCTGTGGTTTTATTAATGAGTTTATTGAGGACCTTGATAAAGCTATTTCTGAGGCGGGAGAAGAAGAACTGTTAAAAGCGCGGGGCCTTGATGAAAATAGGTTCATTGATTTTTTATTTAACTTTGATGGAAATGTATCAAAAATAAGCGAGGTTTTTGAGTATATTTATCCAAATATAAACGTTGACGCCGTTAAACCTTTAATTCAGGTTTATACGGGAAGAAGTGACAAGCCTTTATATGTTGTTGAGGAATTATCAACGGAGCTTAAAGAGTTTTTAAGCAGAAATAATATAAAAATGGATGTTAATACGGGATTTTTTAGTGAGGATGATATTTTCCTTGATGATTTATGTTTAATTAATTGTTTTACGGGTACGAAAGTTTCAGAGTTTACCGATTCTTTCGAGGACAGCGGATGTGAGAAATATGTTATATGGCCTATAAAAAATAATATTTTTGAGCGTATTAAGCCATATAACATTAATTATGACGTGAGAATTGATGAAATTCTCAGCGGTAATTTCTCAGATGAAAATAAAGATAAAATAAAAATCAAACTTGAGAAAATTGTTGACGGAACTTACAGATTTCATGTTGTGTTTCCCATTTATAAAGAGGTAAACGGCAAAGGAACATATAAACAGCTACATATTAAACATGAGTATTCAGGTGAGAGTATAATTGATATTTTTGACGTTGATATACCTTCTGTTTTTATTTGGCCATATCAAAAAATTAAAGCGCAGAATAATATTTTAGGTGCTAACTTATGGAATGAGTATTATGTTTATGAGGCTATGCCGTCAAATCAGAGTGTGGATTTTAAATATATCGCGGAAATCATGGTTGAGGATATAATAGCTGATAATAATTTTGATTTGGATTTAGCGTACGGCAAAGATAAAAGAGAACGATTGGTTTATAAATGTGAGGATGTACCGACACATATTATATTTAAAAAAGTATCTCTTGACGGAACGAACGGGGTAGAGCTTGGAGCTTTTATACTTCCAAAGCCTAATGAGACTATTGTAAACCCAAATTCAGAAGTTGTTTATAATGTAGCCATAGATTTTGGTACAACCTCAACGGTAGCTTTTTACACAACCGACAATTTTGGGGAAAATTCAGAATTTATTGAATTTGGTAAACTTTATGAATTTAGGGAAAAAAGGGGAGGAATTCTTGAGCCGGTTGATTGCGTTGGAAAAATGGATGACAACGGCCTCAAGGTTATTTATAATAATCCCAATTACATAGACGATAATATAGCGTATTTTTTGCCTTATCGTTATTATAACCAAAAGGCGTATCCGAGTATTTATCAGAATAACTCAAGTAAAAAAACAGCAGACGCTAAGAATTTGTTTTCTATAGGTAATGTTATTTTTGATTATGAGATTGAGCTAAGCGCCAACGATTGTATTGAAACTGAAATGAAATGGGGAACTACGGCTGACAACAAACGAGCGCTAAAAGCTTATTTGAGCCAAATTATAAAAAATATTGTATACGCCCTTATTTATCAAAAGCAGGCCTGTAAATTTACATGGAAATTTTCTTATCCTACTTCTTTAAGGCAGGAATCGTTTGATGAGTTTAAAAATATTACAAAATCGGTAATAGATTCTCTTCGGGAATCTTGCGACAGAAACGCTTTTATATTTAACTCAAACGGCAGCCAGTATTGTTCGGAAAGTATTGTTTCCGCTAAGTTTTTTCAGGAGCAGGCGTTATCATCAAGGTGTATGCTTTATGGCTGTATAGATATTGGTGGAGGTTCAACTGATATTTCATTTTGGAAAGTTATTGAGGGTAATACTCCGAAAAATATTATACAGGTATCTGTTAATATAGCTTCGAGGCTTATATTCCTAGCTTCTATTGCCGAGCTTATCATGAGCGATACTAACGAGGAAAGCTATACAGTTTTACAGGAAAGTATCAGCGAGCTTAACAGAGCGACATATGGAAGAGCTATAGACGAGGCTATTAAGGCTATAAACGGAAACTTTGACGGAAGAGATAAAATTATGAGAAGATTTAGAACGGATATTGAACCGGCTATATTTAAATTTGGCGATAAAATAAAATCTTTTGTTGACGGCAGAGATAACGACGAGCTTATTCCGTTTAAACAAGAGCTTGTTCTTGGATTTTTTGGCATAATGTATTATTCTGTCAAATCACTTGAGCTTGTTAAGGATAGTGTGAGCGGTTCAAGAGATATTAATTTGTATTTTGCTGGAAACGGCTCAAAGATGTATAATTGGGTTGGTGAAAGATATATTACAAATATGCGAAAGGTATTATCTGATGAACTGGGAATAAATATTCATATTGAGCCGCTTAATGAAAACCATCTTAAAACGGAAGCGTCGAAAGGATTGTTGAAATTGAGCCGTATTGATATTGACAATATTGAGTTTGATAATACGGAAAAAATGTATAACGGGGAAAAAGTCTTTGTCCGATATGAAAACAAGGACTTTGATATAGGTCCTGATTATGACCTTAAATTGAGTGAAAACTCAAAATATATTGATTATTTCAGCGCTGACAGCGGTGAGCAAAATTTAAAATATACCTTTGAAATATCACCTAAACTTGAAAATCTTAAAAAGTTTGTCGATATTGTTAATAGGAAAATATTTAACGGTGATAAGAAAATGATAATTGATTTAAACGCTGATGATTGGCTTGATATTTATGAGGGAATGAAAGTTATTGTAAACTTAAACGCTAACGCTCATAAAGTTGATCCTTCATTTATTATTGGAATACAGGCTATTTTAGAGATTTTACGAGGTAAACGAAATAATGGAGGTATTTGATTATGAGTATTTATATAAAAAATGTTTTAAAAAATATTTTGATAATGATTTTCATATTAGGCTTAATATCCTCTATGTTTACTCAAAAATCTTTCGCTGAGGTTGAAAGCGTTATTGAAAGTTCTGTCGCAATTGAAAGTTCCACAACATCATCGGCTATTTCTCCTATTTTCTCATTTGATTCTGTTAGTGGTATTATAAGTTTTTCAGTATTGTGTGTAATGTTAGCGGCTGTAATTGTTTTTCTTGTGATTATTTTTATTATGCTCAGAAGAATTGGTGATAATTATCGTTATTATTTTAAACAGCTGAAAGTGAGTTTTAATTCTCTTAAGAAAGATTATGATACGCTGAAAGATAAAATTGATTATATTGAAAATAATTTAGACAAGTTAAAAAAGGATAGCGACGATAAGTTTTATGGAATGGATAGAGATGTATCTAATTTGTCAAACAACACATTTAGACAAGAACAGGAAAACTTAAAATCGGGAAAAGCTGATAGAAAAGATTTAGACACTTTACAGTCAGCTAAATATTTTACTATTAAAGAAAAGTATAATTTATATTTAAATAATCATGGAGATTTTCCTAAAGAGCTTAATGGGACGGAATGTAGTTTTAGCGAATATGGAAACCAACTTGAAAAGAAGCCAAACGGTATATTTTATGCTTTAAACTGTGGAAACAATAAATATGAGATTTATCCATCAAAAAATGTTATTATTGATGAGAGAATGAGGTCAAGATATTTATCTGTAAGCTTTTTTAAAGTCGCAAAAGGACAGGATAATAGTGTTGAGCCATGTATATTACAGGAAAGTATGCTTGGCAAATATGATATTATCTCATTGGGTACGGTTTATTTTAAATAACTATGGTGTATTTTAAAAATTAAAGTATCCATAAAAAATTATAAAATATATCTGAATTATACTTATTTATTGATGTTCTCTAAAAATAGGTGTATACTTAAAAAATTTATTATTTATATAGTTTTTATACTGATCTTTATAATTATTTTAATGAGAAAATAAATAATAGATTTAATTTTATATTTTATACGATGAAGAAATAAAAATTTATTAAAGGAGATTGGTTGAGATAAGTTTGAACGAGTAGAAGGACAAGAAAATTGCCTTCTACTCGATTTTTTGATGTTTCTCAAGTTTAACAAATTTTTATATTAAAAAAAATCTGTTATTTATATAATTTTGGTGCTTTTAAGAAACTTTTTAGATATGTTTTGATACATTTAAGAATTTGAGGAGAATATTATTATTGTCTTATTATAGGAGGCGGAATTGATTTGAACGAAAAGGACGCGGAAGATATAAAAAAAGAATTATTTGATTATTTTCGTGAAGATATAAAAAAAATAGTGGGTTCAATAATAATAGGAATGGATGAAAAATTTGAAAAGTTTAAAAACAATCAAATTGATTTACTTACTAATAGAATAGAGGAATTAGAAAAAATTATAAGCGACAGGGAAGAGGAACTTTTAAAAATAAAAATTGAGATAAGAGAGTTAAAAAAAAATAAAGATAATTCCCATTTGATTAGAGACGGGAAAATAAAGATAGAAGAAAATGTTATAAGTAATGAGAAAACAGAAGAAAATGTCAAGTTTTTTAATCTTGGAAAAATTGACAGAAGGTTTTTGAAAACAAAACTTAATTATAGCAGCGGAGATAAAGTTATGGAAGATTTAAAGGCTGATGATAAAAATAAATTTTTTTACAGAGTGGATTCGTCTGACGGATATTTTGATATTTTTCCGATTAAAGATTTGAGCAGTGATAATTTACGATATTTGGAAAGTTTTTTTTATATAGACAAGAAAAATCAGGGAGAAATCAAGGTTATTGAAGCTTGTCGTATCGCTTCTACTTCTTATGGATATTATTATTTTGTATCAAAAGGACGTCTTATTATATAATTATACAGTTATTTCAATATATTCAAAGAAAGAATTACTTTTACTCAAAATTTTTCAAATTATTCTGTGATTTTTTATATTATCCACTTTCGAGAAGTAATAGTGCTGACCGTTTAGTTATAAAGAAAAATGGTTTCTGTAAATGAGATTAGTATCAATATCCGTAAGAACCTGTAATTACGATGAGTCTATAAAGGTTAAATGATTAATAGATTTTCAAAGAAAAAAGTGAGCGAAATTTGTTCATGGGCGATCATAAACATTGCTTGCCAAATGAATCAGTAAAATTATGAACGAAAATGATTTAAGAACACCCTGAGAATTCCTTAGAATGGGAATTTTCAGGTTTTTTTGCGTTCTTGGGAAAAGTTCATAAATTATTGTAAATTATCATATTTTGAGTGCCAATTTGGGGAAAGGGGGTATCCCACAAATGGTATGTGAAAGTTTGCCTTGTTCTTTTCGTAAAAGGGGAGAAGTTTGCTTTGTGTTTCTGGCGTAGATTTATATGGATTTTCCCCAAATGGTGTTGGGGCTTATAAGTTGCCACATTTTATCAGAAAGGAATTAGGGGGATGCTGGGAATTTGTTGATTGATGAAGGGGAAAGATTGGATTATAATTATAAAAAGGGGTAATATACTAAAGTTAATTTTATCATAAGTATTGAAAGATAGTGTCAACTAACTTATGAAAAACTCAAGCCTAAAAAAATAGGCTTAAATGAACCTTGCGAATTATAGATATTGATTCCAGTAATCTCTCCGAGGGCTTAAGGCGTTGCTCTAAGAATTTACAATGGACCAGTCCCTTGAACCATTTTCGGATTTTGCCCGGACCTATCATAGCCTAAAGGCAGGAAAAGAGCGCGGTTGTCCTTTTTCTGCTGGGACAGGATAATCCGTGAGCCTTATGCCAATAAACTTTCGCGTCATAGGCGGCTGCGGTACTTACGAATTTCATTGCGACAAGAGGATGGTCATTGTAGCCGTCAGCGATGAACTTAAAGTTTTCCGGCTGTTCTGTGAGTCTGAGGAAAGCCATAAAAGCATGGCGGGGGATACAGGGACCACAATTTCTCGGTTGTCGGATATCTGGCAGCCGATGATGGAACGGGTAGCGGCTTTTATGATGAGTCAGACATGTGTTTTGAGGTCGTGTACTTTTATATAGGTTTCATCAGCAGTAAATACACTGCCCTTTTCTTAGGGATATTGGTCAACAAAAGGATTGATGCAGATAGCGGCAGTCTTGTGGTAATTGGCTATCTGCTGGTGGGAAACGCTGATGCTGTAAAGGTCTTTTAGGGTCTGGGAGGTTTTGCGTAAGGAGAGGCCAAGTGATGTGGAAGGGTAAGCACAGGGACAAGATGTTAGCCTTATGCTTATTGAATTTAAGGGAGGAGTTGTTTTTAGGCAGGAAGTTTAAATTCATGCTGAAAAAATCCATCGTGATATACTCGTTGTCGCAGGTAGCTTATTGGTATTGTGTTATGGAAACTTTTTTCTTTATTATATTACATGGTACTTTATGATACGGGATGATACTAAATGATACTTTATGTTATTTACAGTTATTTATGTTCTGTATTATAATATATATAACACAAGAAATAAATTGAGTTATAAAAATATAAGATTTTTGTAGTTCATTAAATCTTTTAGAGCGTATCTGAAAACTAAAATACGCACAAAAAAATTATAAAAAAGAAAACGAAATAGAAAGGCTTTTCTGTTTAATTGAACCGTTTTCGTTTATTTTTTAATAATTTTTTGGATATTTCGCGTATATAACTGATAGCTTATTATAGTTTTCAGATACGCCCTAAGTGAGATAACTGTTTTGTTATGATCTTTAATAAAGTTTTCTAAAAAAAATAATTTATTCTTTTTCATTTATAATTTTATTTTCCTTTTTTTTTAAATTTGTTTCAGGCCGCAAATCAAAAATTAAATATTTACTATAGAAAACACAGGCAGTCATTAAAATATCAATTAATTCAAAATATTGTAAATATTAATCGCTATTGCCATATTTTAATGGAATTGATGATTTATATACATCTCTAAATAATGTTATTCTTTTAAATTTAACAGAGCTTATGTCTTTATGCCTATATCTTGTTTAAAAAATTCTTTTTTAATTTTTTCCTTTGTCAAATATATATCTTATAACGCAGAATATTTTGAAAATTATTATATCACAAATTAACGCAAGAATAAATAATAAAAACATGTTCAATATATATCACCTCTGAATTTAATTATTTTTTTTAAATAAGCGAAGATTGTGAATTTAATAAAATTTTGAGGTATTTTTCCATTGCCTTATATTAAGATGAATTATAAATTTAAAATTATTTTAAATTACCTATAAATCAAATTAGTATGTACTTATTATTTATTATTATATTCCGACTGATAATTTCTTTCTACATAATCAGCGATGCAAGCAATAAATACTGAGTTTGAAACAGTTCCTGTCCGCTTTGATACTTGCCCTCTAAAAATTTTTAAATATTCCGCATTGCTTTGATAAAAAACACAATCTTTAGTGTATCTTATACTTCTTTCTATTTTACTTGCTGTCGCGCCCCAACTAATATAAAGTTTAGCTACTTCTGGATATAAAGATTTTGTTATTTTGTTTAAAATAGTTTTATCTTTTAAGACTAATAAAACGGCCGCTTTTGTATACTCAAAACCCTTGTTTGATATTGAACAGCCAATTTCTTTGAGCGTATCAATTAAAAAATCCTCTTTGCCTTTCATTTTAATCACCCTCGTTTCTTTAATAGTAATTTTAAAAATATCAGTATTAAAACAAGACAGATAATTTATTATGCGGTTATAGATTTCAACTATTGTAAATTAAAAAACTGTATCATTACAAATCATAGTTTATATAAAATAATATAATTAATATTGACTTTATTTTACATATTAAAACATATTTATATTATACATCAGTTTAAATTTATATTCAAGCATAATCGTACCTAATAGCTAATATAATATTATCTTTTAGCAATAAATTTAATAATTTATCTATTACATCTTAACTATTAAGTATTCTATGTGTATTTTTATATGATTTTACTAATAATTATATTTGCTATAAGTAACGTTTATAGTATCAAACAGATAATTTAAACATAATTCAATAAGCTATAAGATAACATTAGGAGGTCTAAGTGATATGATACTTGAAAAGGATATAGGCAAAGCAATTAAAAAGGCACGAGAACGAGAGGGACTTACACAAGAAAGTTTAGCTGAATTAATTAATATTTCACCTACATTTCTTAGACATATTGAAACAGGAAGAAGATTACCGTCAGTGACTACTTTATATCATCTTGCTTTAGAATTAAATATGTCGGTTGATGAAATTTTTTTCCATAGACAGATATCAACTCAATTTACTCTTATAAATATAGAAAAAAATTTATCTGAATACTCAATACAAGAATTAGCTTTAATTAATTTACTTATTGATTCTGTTCATAAAATATTAGGAAATAAAGATAATATTCAGTAATTGTAATATACATTATAAATATATTTTATAAAACTATATTATTATTGCAAATTTTAATTTTCTTAAATTATAAAAATTCTACTGAAAATTAAAATTTGTACAAAATTGACACTTGAGTTATAATGAATTAAAAAAGCGGAAAAAAGCAATGGCAAATAAAATATACGAAATCAGAGATGAACAATGGGATCAAATAAAAGATATGTTTCCAAAAGCAAAACAGGCAGACCGCCAAAAGATAACAGAGTTATATTTAACGCTATATTATGGTTCGTGAGAAGCGGTGTGGCGTGGGCAGACATATCCCAAGGCGATATGGTCCTTATCAAACTGTTTACAGTCGTTTTTGCAAACAGCGTGACGATGTTACCTTTTTGCGCATTTTCAAAATTTTAAGTGAAGACGCTGATTTTGAAAATCTCAGTATTGACAGTACCTCTGTAAAAGCAGATCCACAGAGTGCGGGGTGCAAAAAAATGCTGTAAATGCTGAAAAAAATCAGTTTATCAGAGTCAGCCAAGGTGATAAAACAACTAAAATCCATGCTATCGTCGATGGTTTAGGTAATTCTGTGTGTTTTATGTTCAGCAAAGGAAAAACTCTGTTTCTGTTGTCATTGTTGATTTATTATCAGATATAGGTATTTCCGGAAATAATATTCTTTCTGATAAAGCTTACGAAACAGCTCAAATCCGCGGATATATTGAAAGTCAAAACGCAAAATATACAATTCCTCCTAAAAGTAATTATCCATAACATTATTATCTTTTAGAATAGTATCATATGTTTTTTGAAAAATTGAAGGAAAAGCTGAATTTGATTTTCCAAGATAGCGAAACTTATGAATAACTAAAAGTAGTTTTTTGTTTTTAGACTTTTCTAAAACCACTTCGGATAATATCTCACAATTATTTACTTTAGAATTTTTTAATAATTTCTTTTAACAAAAATCAGAAATAATATCTTTAAATGTGTTTTTGGTTTGAGTTTTACTTTCATCTATCGTTAAAAAATATAAAGTATTTTTATCTTTCATAAAAATTTTTGCATAATTCCGTTTTATCAATTCTTCTTTGTCCATAAAGGATGACAAATGAAAAACTATTTCTTAAATATTTATCATTTAAAAATTTTATTTCTTTTTCCTTGTTTATAAATTTTTTTATAAAATCACACTTCCGCAAATATTATTTTGTAAACTATATAAACATCGAAAAATTTTTTTACTTTTATCACCTCATTGTATATCAATAGTGTATAGATTTATTTTTTCATAAAAAGCTTGATTTTTATTTATTTCTTAGAGTGTATCTGAAAACTAAAATACGCGCGAAAAACTATAAAAAATAAAACGAAACAGAAAGGCTTTTCTGTTTAATTGAACTGTTTTCGTTTATTTTCTAATAATTTTGTGGATATTTCGTGTATATAACTGATAGCTTATGATAGGTTTTCAGATACGCCCTAGCGATAGCAAGACAAATTTAACTTACTTTTGTTTTACCATAAATAAAAATATTTTGATAAAATATTTTAACTCTTTATCTGTTATAGACTTTATAATAACAAAATACTTCAAGACAAAATAATAATTTTATGATAAAATAAAAAATAAAAAGGAGAAAAATAATTATGAAATCAAAGAGAAGCTTGATAAAATTTAGCTGCGCTATTTTTATGGCTATTATATTAATAGGATGCGAGGAAACAGATACAGTAAAGCAAGAAGAAGCTCAAACAGTAACAACCTCAAGTAATTCAGAGATTTTTGAAAGCCATGAAACAGGATTGATTTTTCATATTCCAAAAGAGTATCAAGAAAAAGGTATTAAAATTGAAGGACCTGATATTGATGAAAAAGGTCATGACTTTATTAGAATCAACTATTATTATAAACCAATTATTGATAAACTTATTGATGATATGCTGGCACTTTCACCGGAAGAACGTACCAAACAGGCGCAACAGGAATTTTATGAAAATATGTATAAACACAGCAAGTGTTTAATGGATATTACTTTAATAAAAGAAGAGGAATATAACTCTTCTATAAAAGACGGAAAGAAACATAATGAATTATCTTATTGGAATAACGCGGAAAAATTCGGTACAAACGACGGCTATGTTTATCTTATCGCAATTCCTGAAAATGATACGGATGGTATGGAAGCGGAAGAAAAAGCTCAGTATGAGGAATGCCACGACTATATGAAAACAGCAAAAGAAAATATAGAATTTACAGAAATAAATGAGTTGGGAAAAATGCCGAGGCAAATGCCAAAGTTTACAGCAAAGGATTTAAAAGGAAACACTGTAACTGAAAATATTTTCACTGAAAAAGATTTAACGGTTGTAAATATATGGGGAACATTCTGTAATCCCTGCGTAGAGGAAATGCCGGAGCTTGGGGAATGGGCAAAAATTATGCCAGAAAATGCTCAGTTAATTGGTATCATTTCTGACATTGAGAGCGAAAATGATAATATTCATTATGATTTAGCGGTGAAAATTATGGAAAAATCCAAAGCGGATTTTACTCAGATTATAGCTAATAAAGATTTTGAAAGTGTTATGAGTTGGGTTACCGGAGTACCTACTACGCTATTTGTAGATAAGAGCGGAAAGATTATAGGAAAACCGATTGTAGGCGCTGATGTAGACGGTTATAAAAAGTTTGTGGAGGATTATTTAAATGGAAAATAAAAAAAAGAACATATTTAAGACCGCTGTTATTTTAGTGTCCGGAATTTTCATTTTGTATGGCTTTATGAGAGGCGAGGCGGAAGTCGTATTCAGTAAAGCGGTAAATATTTGTTTGGAATGTATTGGATTGGGGTGATTGAAATTGAGACTAAAATATTCTTTGAAAAGGAAGTTATTTCAAATAATCGCCTTTGGATATTCTAATCCATATTTGATGAATTTTAGCGGAGGAAAAATATTTGGTGGAAAATGGAAACAGTTTTGCAATCCGGGATTAAATTGTTATTCATGTCCTGCTGCCAGTTTCGCTTGTCCAATAGGAGCGCTTCAGTCTGTAAACGGTTCTATGAATTTTAGTTTTAGTTTTTATGTGGTTGGTTTTTTGCTTGCGTTTGGAGTATTAATAGGGAGATTTATATGTGGTTGGATTTGTCCTTTCGGATTATTTCAAGAATTAATAAATAAAATTCCAGCACCTAAGTTAAAACTGCCCCCAATTTTTATATATGTAAAATATATAATTCTTATAATTTTTGTTATTTTATTGCCAATTATAGCGACTAATTATATGGGAATGGGTAAGCCTACCTTCTGTCAACTTATTTGTCCCGCGGGAACTCTAGAGGGGGGAATTCCGTTGCTTAGTACTCACCCTGAGCTAAGGCAAACAATAGGCTGGCTTTTTTCTTTAAAAATGTTTATATTAATTGCTACAATTTTAGGATGTATACTAATATATCGTTTTTTCTGCCGAACACTTTGTCCGTTGGGCGCTATTTACGGACTAATGAATAAAATAAGTATTTATCATTTAGAAATTAATAAACATAAATGTGTCAACTGCGGAAAATGTAAAAATATTTGTAAAATGGAAGTGGATCCTGTAAAGGCGCCAAATTCTATGGAATGTATTCGTTGCGGCGAATGTGCAAAAACTTGTTCTAAAAACGCGATTTATTTAGGATTTAAAACCCAAACACCTTCTTTATCAGAAAATATGTATGAAAATAAAAATCAAAATTTATCTTAAATAAAGAAAAGCTGTATTAATATTTGTAAATATTTATAGATTACAAAACGTACTATATAATAATTTGAATTAGTCATATATAGTCAAACAACTTGAAAACGAGCAAAAGTAGGATAGCTGAAAATTATTTTCGCGAGGCGACGTAGGGAGAGCATAGTCAGCCGCCTATGCCGATCGACGGCAACGATGTAAAAGGATTTTCAACCGCCGAACTTTCTTATTTTTGAGTTGTTTGACTATAGTTGCTATTTTAATATAAAAATTTTGTGAATTTCCATAAAACTGTTAAAATAAAATGAAAATTTTTGTTTTGCCTCCCTTATCTGCTATAACTCAACCATATACTCAGCAGGAGAATAATTTTCATACCATAAAAACGCTTTTACAGTATCATTTTCTTTTATATTCAAGCTTATAGGTGTGTTAAGCGTTTTATGGGGTCCAAATTCAATAAGCTCAACATTTTTCAATTTGCCATTTTCAGAACTGTATACAGCAACGGCAAATATAGCTTTGCCATCGGTATTGTTCACCGCTGAATAATTAATTACATTGCCATTTCGTGACGGTCGAATTTCGTAGTATATTTTTTTTTCATCCTGTAAAATATTTTTTATAAATTCCACAGTAATATTTACCGATTTCTCCGGCATTATGAATGTATATTTATTTTCACTGATTTTTGAAATATTACATTCCGGATTTATCAATATACTTTTTACTTTATACCCATTGTTTGGAAAAGTAAAAATATTAACAGTATCTCCTTTTTTTGCGGCACTTTTCTTATCTGTTTCAACAGTAACGCTTTTTAATCCGATTTTAGACCCTTTTGCCCACATATAATATTCAGTGCCTGCTGTACCGTCAAATTCAATAGTATAAATATCCTCATTTCCCAATAGTCTCTCTTTTTCTATATATAGCTCCTCATTGTTATTATATAGGTTGAAGAGTTTATTTGTATATAAATATATTTCGGCTCTAATAGTTCCGTTATAAGGTGTAACAATTTTAAATACAGCGCCGTTTGGTTGATTTTCCTCTGAAAAAGGAGGTGCTACTTTAGGATTTGAATTTGGGTTTTTATTTCCTTTTACACAAATATTTTCGTTATAAGTAAATAAAGCGGTATCGTCTGAATAAGATGTAATTGTGCCATCGATGGCATTTTTGCCGTTTATATTATATACACCAGCTCCATTTATTTCATCTTTATGTTCTGACGCTTCCCATGTAATTGTTTGAGAGGCGGTTCCAATTATTTCAACACTGCCGTTTTGAATTTCATTAGAAACCGTAATATTATAGCTGTTTGGTTTTGGCAAAGGTTCAGGAGGGTCGGGAAAAGGTTTTTCATCGTTTATACTTAATTTGAGGCTACTAAACTTGGCTTCAGCCATATATTCTTTACAAGGAATTCCCATAATTGAGTCAACCGCGAGACCTACATAAACCGTGTCAGCAAGGTTATCTATTGTTTTTGTCATAGGTTTACGTGGATTATCTGTCCAGTTTTTCCCTGAGTCTGATACGGATAATGTAATTTCATCTCCATTTCTTCGCATACGTAAATATTTAGGTATATGATACTCATCTTTACTTGTATCATAATCGCTGTTATTAGAAATTCCGTTAAACCATGATATAACGCTTACAGAATCCGATTTGTCCCTAATTATACTTTTAACATTTTCCCCATATTTGAGCCATCCGTCTGAAAGCATTATCATACGTGATTTTGGAGTTAAATCCTCACGTAACATTATACCGGCAACCGAGCCGTTCTCAAATTTAGGTATTTGTTCAGTTTTAACGGTTATATCAAAATTACCTGTAATCTTTTTATACATAAAATCACATGAATCGGAATTAACTCCCTCTATACCTTTATCATTTTTTGTTAGCTTACCGCTTCCCATTATTGTATATATACCATTATCAAACCAAGAACCTCCGAGATTATTAAAATCACCAGAATTACCAATTTGAGTATGAATAAATTCACCTGCCAGCTGGTTGGATTTTACATATACAATAGACGTTGGACTTTGTGTAGCTTCTCCGTTGTTGTTATATGCTCTCGCCGACAAGTAATGAGTACCAGCTTTCAGGATTAAATTTGTATTTACATTTCCGCTGTTTACTGTTTCAATAATTTTGGCCCCATCATAAATATCTACCTTAGAAATTACCGTATCCCCAACAGGTTCAGCGATAGCTTTGTAATTTAACGGTTCATTTTCACTGATTACCGCCCACGCGCCGTTTTCTATATTATGACCATTTACCTCTTTTGTTGACGATTGAATAGATGGTGAAAGAACTGTTATATTAGGATTAGAAGGAGCAGACTGTTCTTCCGTCCATTCATTAACATACGCTTCAATCCATGTATAGCCTGCCCATTTTCCATTTTTTACAATGTCTGTTTCTTCAGCGTTTCCCATTTCGTTATCTTGTTTCCAGTTATTTGGAATCTCAAAAGGACGTGTTTGAGAATTTGATGTTGCCGTAAGTCCGCCTACTTCTATGCAATTATTTATAATTCTTCCGGTTTGATTTTTAACGTCGGATATAATCCTTGCGTCGATAGCGTCACGTTTTGGTAATGTAGCCCCTACATTGGTCAAAACGGTATTATAAGTGTCGGCGACGGTCTGAAGCTGTGATAAATTATAATCTCCCGAATTATCAGCCATATTTATAAACGAATCACTTTTATCAGCCAAATTTGGATTATTTACACCTTTCCAGTTATTATTTGTTATTAAATCACTTTCGTACACATAATTCCCATTTATATAAAACAAAGACTTGCTTTCATTAGGATAGGCGTTTGAAACGTCAAATATTCTTGACCGTAAGTTTTTAGATGTTCCGGGTCCATACTTATAATAATTATTTACAATATTTACTTCCGATGGTGTTTTTGTCTTATTGTTATATGAATACGGTTCAGCGCCGTATACCGAATTTGTTTGACCCCAGTTATATATAACATTATTACATATATCGGTTTTTTTTATTTCTCTGTCAAGACGAGGTGAACGGCTGTCGTGGTGAGCGAGGAGATTATGGTGCCATGACGACATATCGGCTCCAAATATACCTCCATAACCGTGAGCGCCTTTAAAGTGGCTTGACATACGCAGACTCTCAGAGGAAATAGTATATTGAACGGTATTATGAGAGCCAGGCGGCGCGAGTTCACTTGTACCTCCATATAAAGTTAAAGTTTCATCAACACTCCAGCTTGTACTGCAATGATCAATTATTACGTTATTTGTCCATCTTCCCCCCATACCGTCAGGCTCGCCTCCGTTTTTGTCTGTAGGACGTACCCTAAGATAACGTATTATTAAATTTTTTCGTCCCTCAAAAATAAAATCTCCGCCTGTAATCGTTATTCCATCCCCAGGCGCTGTTTGCCCGAGAATTGTAAGATTATCACCAAGTACTATAAGCTTTTTATTCAAATTAATTGTTCCGCTTACATCAAATACAATAATTCTCCCTGATTTAGAAACGGCGTCTCTTAACGAACCGCTTCCGGAATCATTGAGGTTTGTTACATGATATACTGAAATATTAGTTCCACCTCTCGCACCGGGTGAATATTTACCGCCTCCCTCCGCGCCAGGAAAAGCAAGCTGATTGTTTGAACCGTAACATACGATAATTGTTGAAAATAACATCATAAAGACAGTAAAAATTATAATATTTAATGACACTATTCTTTTCATAATGTATTTCCTCCTTAATATAAAACGTTTTAAAAAAGGCCTAATTTAAACTTTAAAACGAAAAGTTTCTCTTTATCGAAAAAAAGGCGAATAGATTTTAAATTATGTATATTTTAGTTTTTATAGAGAACCGCTGTAATTTTATAATTGTTATAAATTAATTTTACCAGAATTTTAAAATTCTCTCAAGTTAAAAAATTGTACAACATCAAAAATTTGTAGTATTACATTAATTGTAACACTACAAATTTTAACAATAAAAAAACTGTCTGCCCTTGACAATAATAAAAAAAACTGATATGATAAAAGGGATAATATAAAAGTCATTAAAGAAATGATATATTGTTTTCTGTCTTTAAATACATAGTGAATATTTTACTATTGGGACGACAGTATATAAATAATTTTTTAATGGTTTTGTTTTATAGTTTATTAAGGAGATGAATCGCTATATGGACAAAGATATAATGATTATAGTGGATGATCAAGAAATTAACCGAGATTTGCTTAAAGAAATTTTTAATGACAGTTTTAAAATTTTAACCGCTGAGAACGGGCAAGAGGGGATTAATTTAATCAACAGAAACAAAAGTCGTATAGCTGCTGTACTTTCTGACCTTATTATGCCTGATGTTGACGGATTTGATTTGCTTAATTGGATGAATAAGAATAATCTGATTAATTCCATTCCTGTTTTCGTTATAACAAGCGCCGATGATTTTGATATGTTAAATGATTGCTATAAATTTGGTGTGGTTGATACAATAGCAAAGCCTTTTATGCCTGAGTTTCTTAAAAAAAGGATTCAAAATGTTATTGAGCTTTATAAAATGCGCTCTAAGCTTGCGGATATAGTTGTTAATCAGGAAAAAGAATTGATTAGTCAGGCGAAACGACTCAAAGAACAAGACGCTAAGCTTTTAAATATGAACAGGTCTATTGTTGATATGCTTGCTACGGTTATTGAGTTTCGCGACTGTGAGTCAGGTGAGCATGTAAAGAGAATAAGAACTCTTACGGTGCTTATCCTTTGCGAGTACATAAAAAGTCATCCCGATTGCGGGATAACTATTGCGGATCTTTTAAATATCGCCGATGCCTCTGTTTTACACGATGTTGGCAAAGTAGCTATTCCGGACACAATATTATGCAAACCGGGAAAGCTTACAAAAGAAGAATTTGAAATTATGAAAACCCATACTCTTGAAGGGTGCGGAATGCTTGAGAATATACCGCAGATTTTTGATTCAGAGTTATACAGTTATTGTTATGATATTTGCAGGCATCATCATGAACGTTGGGATGGCAAAGGTTATCCTGATGGTCTTAAGGGTGATGAGATTTCAATTTGGGCGCAGGTGGTTTCTATCGCCGATGTTTATGACGCTTTAGTAAGTAAACGTGTATATAAAGACGCTTACGCTCCGAAAAAAACTCTTGAGATGATTTTTGGCGGTGAGTGCGGAGAATTTAATCCTGAGCTTCTTGATTGTTTTAAAGCTATTTGTGATACTGTGGAAAGTTTCTATAATGGAATGGAAATTGACCTTATGCAAGTTGCTTATGATTGTTATAAAAATATTCAAAATTAAATATTTATTTAAGAAAGGATAGGTTTTATGCTTGAAGAAATAAAAGCTCTTGGCGCTAATATAGACGAGGGACTTAAACGTTTTATGAATAATTCAGCATTGTATGAGAGATGTCTTAAAAAATATATCGCTCAGGCTGAAAAATGCAATATGCTTGATGAGATACAGAGTGGTGATTTTGAGAGCGCCGCTAGGAGCGCTCATACTATGAAAGGGGTAGCGAGTAATCTTTCCCTTACGCCTCTTTATGAGTTGTATGCGGAGGTTGTTTTGCGTATTCGTGAAAATAATACAGAGGGATTAGAGGAAATCGCGGAAAAATGTATAAAAATTGAAAAAGAGTTCTGTGATGTAATAAGTAAGTATCAGTAATTATGTAAACTAAAAATTTAATTTAAAACGGATTATTTAGTAGGATTATGTTAATCTTTTAAATAGTCCGTTTTTTATGCGCCTTTATGTAAATGGAAAATAAATAAAAGTTTTATATCTAAGAATATAAAATTTATATAGGGGTTAATTAAATATTTTTTGCTTTATATTCTTTGCCCCATGTGGAATGGAGTCAAGTATGAGTTTTAGACTATAACCTATTTTAGTCAATGTATATTCTGCCCTTGGGTATATTTCATTAAAAAACTTGCGTATTAAAAATCCGTTTTCTTCTGTAAAACTAAATTATATGTTAATACTTTTTGAGAAATATTTCCTACAGATTTTTTTTATTCGCTGAAATGTTTTGCGCTCTTCAACAAATCACGTAATATAAGTACTTTTCAACAATTGGATATAAGTGTTAATGTAGTTTTAACAGGACAACCTGACAATTTTTTTCTCATGTTATTTTAGGGTGTATCTGAAAACTATCATAAGCTATCAGTTATATACGAGAAATATCCAAAAAATTATTAAAAAATAAACGAAAACGGTTCAATTAAACAGAAAAGCCTTTCTGTTTTGTTTTATTTTTTATAATTTTTCGCGCGTATTTTAGTTTTCAGATACGTTCTAAAGATTTTCTGTTTATTCTTTTATTATTTCATCGCGGATTAGTGTTACATAAGAATTTATGCCAAATAGGTATAGTCCCGCTTCTGAAACTTTTTTTCCGGTAGAAAGCTCAAGAGCTTTTTTATATAAATTAATTTGTATTTTATATTTGTCAAGTATTTCATTTATGTTATTATTTTCAATATAATCGGTTTTATAATCTAATAAAATTAAATTATTATTTTCCTCAAAATATAAATCAATTATTCCATGAACTAAAATATTATTATCGTCAGCATTTATATTTATATATTCATTTCCAAGGATTTCATATGGAGAAAGTCCCATAACAAAAGGAGTTTCTTTATATACCGAGTCTGATAATTTTATTCTTTTTACTATTTCAGAAGAGAGAAATGTAAGTATTTTTTTCGTGTTTATTGATTCAGACTCTTGTTTTGAGAGGATATTAATTTTTACAAGCTGCTCTATGTGTTTTTTTATTTTTTCTAAATCATAATTAATATTGAAGTCTATATGCTCTAAGAGAGTATGCACGGCGGTTCCTTTTTGAGCGGAAGAAAGCCCTATATATTCTTTGGTGAAATTAGGCGAGGGAAGAGTTGTCGGAATATATTCCTCACTTTCATACATTTTTCTTTTTATTTCCGAAATGGATGTTATGATAGGAATATTTTTTATTTCACAGTTTGGGTATACCCAGTTAAGCCGTCTTTCTATTTCTTTTTTTAGTCCGCTGTAATCTTTTGATACATCAAGATTTAACAATTCGGAGTATAATTGTTTTTTTTGTTCTGATGATTGTTTCTCAGAGATATTTAGAAGAGAACGATTTGTTATATTTATTTTCCATTGTGAACAGTCGTTATACAGCTCTTCGTTAATTATATATTCTTTATCGTAGAATTCTCTTAAAGGTTCTCCCGCTTTGTGTCTCGCGAGAGAGGAAACAATAATTTCCATAAAGCTTTTTATATTTTCAATGAAATCATAGGAAAATTGTTTATCAGAAGTATTTGAGTTTTTTAAAAGTCTGTACATTGTTTTTTCAAAATTTTTTATATTTCCAACCAATATAAGTTTTTCTCTTGCCCTTGTTAAAGCTACATAAAGTAGGCGTATTGCCTCAGCGATTATTTCTTCTTTGTGTTTCATATATATAGAACGCTGTGAAATGGTATTGAATTTTATGTTATTTTCTATATCTTTAAATTTTATTCCTATTCCAAAATCTTTATCCGCGGGGGAAGAGCTGCTGTCAAAGTTGAATTTTTTGCTAAGTCCGCATAAAAATAAAACAGGATATTCTAAGCCTTTACTTTGGTGTATATTTGTGACAATTACAGCGTTACGCTCATCTTGGGAAATAGTCTCATTTTCGTTAAAATCTGTTTTCTTGATTTTTTCAACATATTTTATAAATTTAAAAAGTCCTTTTGAATTTGTCTTCTCAAATTTAACAGCTTTCTCTTGAAGAACTTTTAAATTTTCGCGTCTTAAATTTCCGTTTGAAAGTATTCCAACATAATTATAGTAATCCGTATCATCATATATTGTTTGCAATAGTTCATTTATTGTTGAATTTAAAGAAATATTTTTCCATTTTTCAAAATCCGCCAAAAATATATTTATTTTTTTGACTATTACAGCTTCTCTATTTTTATTTTCAGGCGTAATATATCTAAGAAGAGCGGAGTAAAAATATTTTTCTGGAAGTAAAATTTTTATTTTTGAGAGTTCAGCAAAAGTAAAAGAGTAAACAGGAGAATGTAAAACAGTGAAAAGTTCAATATCTTGATAAGGATTATCTATTACGCTCAAAAAAGAAAGAGCTATTGCAACCTCAAGACTATCGAAAAAGTTTCCTTTCGTTTTTGTTGAGAAAGGTATTTTTTTTCGAGTAAATATATCTTGTATAATAATGGATATATCTTTCACAGAAAATGACATAATTACAATATCTTTGTATCGCACGGGTCTGTATTTTTTTAAATCTTTATCGTAAATATGGAGCTTTTCGGTATTTATCATATATTCTATTTTATTGGCGATAAGCGAGAGCTCAAGCTCTGTATTCATTAAATTATTTAAGTCATCGTTTTCAAAATCATCTTTTTCATCATATAAGTTAGGATTAATCGTGTTTTCATCATTTTGTATTTTATCGGAATTTATGAGTTCAAATTCTACAAGTTCAGCGATGTTTACGCCTTCAGGCTGAGGGGGAAAATCCGCTCCATAGTAAAGCATAGCGTTTTTGTCATATTCTATGCCTGAAAATTCTTTTGTCATAATTTGCTTAAAAATAAAATTTATTGCTGATAATATACATTCTCTGCTTCTAAAATTTTTTGATAGGTCAATCCTATATCCATCATTTTTTGCTTTTGAGAAATCAGTTGTATATATTTCATATTTTTTAGCGAACAGATATGGGTTAGCGAATCTAAATCCATAAATACATTGTTTTATATCACCGACCATAAAACGGTTAGATAATTCATTTTTTCGTGATATAAGCGATAAAATAGCTTCTTGAAGTTCACTTATATCCTGATATTCATCTAATATAATCTCATCGAATTTATTTTGAAATTCTATCGCCGTATTAGACGGTTTTCCTTTATTGTCAGAAAGGGCTTCTAAAGCGAGATGAGAAATGTCATTAAAACTGAATATAGATTTTTCTTTTTTTATATTAAAAAGTCTTTTAGAAAATTCTTTAATTATATCTTGTAAAGTTCTTATTATAGGATATGTATTTTTTGTCATTTCAAAAGATTTATCCGAAAAATAATTTAAAAAAACATAAAATTTATTTAATTCTTCTGATAAATCTTTTTTTAATTCCAAAACAGAGTCCTTTATATCACTATTTATTGAGGTTCTTGAATTTATTAATTTAAATTTTTTATTTAGTAAAAACTCAAGATTTTTAAAATCCTCTTTTAAAATTTTTTCGCATTTAATTAAGTATAATTTAAAATCCTCAAAAGAGACTATAAACTTTTCGCTTTTTTCAGGATGTGAGTAAAGCAGATTTAAAATTTTTTCATTATAGGAATTAATTTTATTAAAGGACGATATAATTTTATCCGTTATAAATTTTGCCCATTTGGTTTTAAAAAAATTCTCTTTGTCGTTTAAATTAAAATTTTCAGTACTTATGTTGAGCCATTCAAATGGGTTAGGCATGTTTTGCATAATAGTATATATTCCTAAAATATATTTTTTAGCGTTTGAATCAGTATTTTTAGGATAATTATCAGAAAAAAAGTTTATAAAATTTATAAAATCTTTTTCGTTTTTCTCATATAATTCCTCTAAAAGCTCGTCTAAAATCTCTTCTTTTATAATATCATTTTCAGAATTGTCAATTATTCTAAAATTAGGGTCTATATCGAGTAAATTAAAATTTTGCCTTACTGTATTTAAGCAAAAAGAGTCTATTGTTGAAATATATGATTTGTTTAACAGTGTTATTTGTTTTGAGATATGCGCCGCTAAAAGAGGGTCTTTTTCCTCAGTGTTGATGAGAGCCTCCTCAAGCTTTGCCGAGATTCTTTGACGCATTTCCGACGTCGCGGCATCGGTAAAAGTTACTATTAAAAGAGAGTTTATATCTTTTGGATTTTCTTTATCTATTATTTTTTGAACTATTCTTTCCGTTAAAACAGCCGTTTTTCCTGAGCCGGCCGCTGCGGATACAAGAATATTACAACCGCTTTCGGTAACTGCCTGCCATTGTTCATTAGTATATTTTACTTTCATATATATTGATCTCCATTTTTTTAATTTTAACGTAAGTTTAATGAGAAATAACGGCGAAAAATAGTTTCGCGTAAAAGTTTGCGGAGTTTAAGACAGAACCTCAAAATTTTACGCTCAAAGAGCGTTTTTGGAGGTTTGGAACTTTTTAGCGAAAACAAAGGATTCAAATAATTATAAATTTTTGTCGAACTTATGTTATTTTAGTAACATGTATTTATAAAGAAAACAATTTTAATCGTTGAATTGATTCATATATAAATTATAATAAAATCCTTTTTTTGAGAGAAGCTCTTTATGGTTTCCTCTTTCTATAATTTTTCCGTCATCTATTACCGCTATTAAATCGGCGTTTCTGATTGTGCTCAGTCTATGGGCTATTACAAAACTGGTTCTGCCTTTCATGAGATTAAGCATCGCTTTTTGAATTTTAACTTCCGTTCTTGTGTCAACATTACTTGTCGCCTCATCAAGTATCAGTATTGACGGATCAGCGAGTATCGCTCTCGCTATGGCTATCATTTGTTTTTGACCTTGACTTAAAGTGTCGTCGTCTTCGGCTAATATAGTGTCGTATCCGTCGGGGAGTCTATGAATAAACTCATGAGCGTTCGCTAAAACAGCCGCTTGTTTTATTTCGCTTTCGGAGGCGTCAAGTTTTCCGTATTTTATATTATCACGTATTGTCCCTGTAAAAAGGTATGTGTCCTGCAAAACTATTCCCAAAGATTTACGCAGGGAGTTTCGCTTTATATCCGTTATATTTATACCGTCTATTGATATTTTCCCTTTTTGAATATCGTAAAATCTTGTTAAAAGATTTATTATTGTTGTTTTTCCGGCTCCGGTAGGACCAACAAGAGCGATAGTTTCACCCGGATTTGCAGTTATACACACATTTTTTAAAACAGTTTTTTTATCGTTATAGGAGAAAGTAACATTATCGAAAACCACTTTTCCTTTTACGTCTTTAAGTTCAACCGCGTTTTCTTTGTCCATGGGTTCGGGCTCACGATCTAATATATCGAAAACCCTTTCCGCTCCTACCACAGCGAGTATCAACATATTATATTGATTGGCGAGTTCGTTAAAAGGTCTTGTAAATTGTTTTGTATACATAACAAAGCTTGTTATATCGCCTATTGTTATTAATTTATATACGGCGAGTATTGAACCTGCTAAAGTTATTAAAGCGTAGTTTACACCGTTTATCATAGTGCTTACAGGTCCCATTAATCCTGAGAAAATTTGAGCTTGTATTCCGACTTGATTTAGATTTTTATTAAGTATTGAAAACTCGTTTATCTCGTCGCTTTCTTTCACAAAAACCTTTATTACTTTTTGGCTTGGTATAATTTCCTCTACTTTTCCGTTTAACTCTCCTAAGACATTTTGCTGTTTTTTAAAATAAATTTTTGAGCGTTTTGTTATGAAAGATGTTATAAAAAACAAAATGGGAAGGGAAATAAATGTGACAATCGTAAGTATGGGACTTAACATAAGCATAAAAAATAATGAGCCTATTATTGTTATTAAACTTGAGATAGCCTGTGAAAGGCTTATATTAAGTGAGTTGGCTATTGTGTCTATATCGTTTGTGGCTCTGCTCATTAAATCGCCGTGGGCGTTTGTGTCGAAAAATTTGAGAGGCAGAGTTTGAAACTTCTCAAAAAGTTTCTGTCTTAAATCAGTAACGACAATTTGTGAGATTTTTACTGAAAGTAAAATTTGTATTCTGTTTAAAATCGCTCCAGTTATATAAACTGCCAATAGAAAGATAAGTAATTTTAAAAGCCCGCTAAAATCATTAGGGACTATAAATTCATCTATAGCTACGCCTACAAGTCTTGTGCCCAAAAGATTAGATATTGTTGATAAAGTTACAAAGACTGCGACAATTATTAATTTTAGGCGTTGTCCGGCGAGTAATTTCCACAGCCTATTTAAAGTTTGTTTTGTGTTTTTTGGTTTTTTTGTATTGGTCATTCTTATATTTCTTTTACTCATTTGCGGATTTCCCCTTGGCATTATAAATCCTCCTCTCTTATTTGTGAGTTATATATGTCTTTATATATTTTGCTTGTTTTTATAAGTTCTTCATGATTTCCAGAAGCTACTATTTTTCCATCGCTTATTATTATTATTTTATCGGCGTTTATTACAGAGCTTATTTTCTGAGCGATAATTAATTTTGTCGTATTTTTCATATCTTTTAATACTTTTTGTATTTTTGCCTCGGTTTGTGTGTCAACAGCGCTGGTGCTGTCATCGAGTATAAGTATTTTGGGGTTTTTTATTAAAGTTCTCGCTATGGAGATTCTTTGTTTTTGCCCCCCTGAAAGATTTACCCCCATCTGTCCCAGTTTCGTATCGAATTTATAGGGCATATCCATAATAAAATCATAAGCCTGTGATTTTTTTGCCGCGTTATATACTTCTTGATCAGAGGCGTTTTTATTTCCCCATTTTATATTTTCTTTTATCGTGGATGAAAATAAAATAGCTTTTTGGAGGACTATCCCTATTTCATCTCTTAAATATGATAAATCTATTTCTTTTATATTTTTTCCGTCAATTAATATTTCTCCGTCCGTCACGTCATAGAGTCGAGGAATTAAATTCACAAAAGTTGACTTTCCCGCTCCCGTTTCTCCAAGTATACCTATTGTCTCTCCTTTGTTTGCCCTGAAATTTATATTTTCTAAAATTAAATCTCCTGAGGAGTTAGGATATTTGAAGGAAACGTTTTTAAATTCTATAGAACCTTCTTTTATTATGTCTTTAAGAGGATTTTGAGAATTTATTATATCCGGTTTTGTGTCTAAAACCTCATTTATTCTGTGTATTGACGCCCCTCCTCTTGAAAGCATCATTATCGCCATTCCTGTCATCATAAGGGACATAAGTATTTGAGTTATATATGTTATATAAGCCATTAGGTCTCCCGTTTGCATAATGCCGTTTTCAATTTCTTTACCTCCGAACCAAAGGACAAGAATTATTGTTATATTTAATATAATCATCATTACGGGCATTATTGTTGACATTATTTTAAACGCTCTTATCGTATAGTCTTTTAATTCCTCGTTGCTTATTTTAAATTTGTTTTTTTCCAAGTCGCTTCTTACAAAAGCCTTTACAACACGTACACCAGAAAGGTTTTCACGGATTATTGTATTTACGGAGTCAAGTTTTTTCTGTACTATTTTAAAAAACGCTGAACCTTTTTTTATTATAAGAACCGTAATTATTATCAATATTATAACAGCCGCGAACAATATGTTTGTAAGTCTGGGATTTATTGAGAAAGCCATGAAAAGGCTTCCGATAAACAAAAGCGGAGAGCGTATAAGAATTTTTAAAAATATTATGACTACATGCTGTATCTGTGTTATATCGTTTGTAAGTCTTGTTATTAAGGACGACGTATGAAATTTATCAAGGTTTACGAAAGAAAAAGTTTGAATTTTTTTGAACATTTCAAGTCTTACGTCTCTTCCAAAGTTTTGACTTGCTTTAGCGGCGAAAATTCCACATCCAGCTCCCCCGAAAATTCCGAGTATAGCTATAAGAATCATAAAAAGTGATTTTATAAGTATAAAATTTGTGTTTTCCTCCGCGATTCCTATATTTACTATTTCCGCCATAATTTGAGGAAGTATGAGTTCACACGATACCTCAACAAACATACATAGCGGAGCGAGTATGACAAAAAGAATATGCGGTTTAAGATATTTACTTAGTTTTAGCAAAATAATTCCTCCTATAAGCGGTTCGCAAAATTTTTATAGCGAACCAATAAAATAATTTCTTGATATATCAGGTTTGTTAGAGTTTATTTGTTCATTCTTTTATTTGTTCGCTATAAACTTATTTTTATGAATAATTGGTTTATATATCCTCATAATTTTATTATATATGTAAAATCGGCGGCGGAATATATGAATAACTTAAAGTTAAAAAAAACATCTAATAATTTAACAAATAGTGTCAGTGATAGAAATTCTCAAAATGAGAAAGATAAGTTTTCAAAGTCACATAATCAAAAATCTATAATGAAATATTATAATGAGACTTTTAAAGGCTTTAGGCGGAATTGTAAAGTATTGATTAATCGGAAAATTCTAAAATATACCTTTACCGCCTTTTTTATTATAATTTGTTCAATGATTTTTTTCAATACGCAAATTTATGATAAAAATAACGTTGAGACGTTTAACTCTGAAAATGAGATTACATTGCCTGTAATAATGTATCATAATATGACGAAAAAACAAAACCTTATTGATAGATACTGCGTTTCGGTTAAACAATTTGAGGAAGATTTAAAATATATAAAAAAGAAAGGCTATAACTGTATAACATCATCCGAGCTTATAGATTATGTTTATAACGGCAAGAAGCTTCCTGAAAATCCTTTTATAATAACTTTTGACGATGGGTATGAGAGTTTTTATACATACGCTTACCCTCTTTTGAAAAAATATAATATGAAAGCGATTATGTCTATTGTCGGCGGGTATACAGATTTATTCTCTGATACTGAAGACCATAATGTTGATTATTCTCATCTTAACTGGAAGCAGGTAAATGAACTTAATAATACGGATTTTATTGAAATTCAAAATCACACGTATAATTTACACGAAATTACTCCCAAGAGAAAGGGGGCGGCGATAGCGAAAGGAGAAAGTTTTGAGAATTTTAAAAATGTATTTAAAAAAGACGTTTCTAAACTTAACGACCTTATTTTAAATTATACGGGAAAAAAAGCCAAAATGTTTACATATCCATATGGAAATATTACCGAAGGTTCGGTTGAAATTATAAAAGAGCTTGGTTTTTTAGGGGCGTTTACTTGTACCGAGCAGGTTAATTTTATTACGGGAGTTTCGGAGGAGCTATATTCCATAGGACGTTTTAACAGAGACGGCAGAATTTCAACGAAAGAGTTTTTTAATAAAATATCAAAAAATCTTGAGGCCCATAAAAAATAAAACGAAACAGATAAGTAAAATCTGAGCATGTTTGATTTTAATTGCTGATACTTTTCCTTTATTGGTTAAATCATTAAGTTCTTTACGTTCGGTTTCTGTTAATTCTACATGATATTTTCTTGGTCTCATTTTTAATCACCTCAAAAATATCATAATATATTTTTATTGAAATATCAAACTTTTTAGTGTACTAGGTTAATTGACTATATACAGAATTATTAACTATTATATATCATATATTTGCTGATATTTTGTAAAAAGCTCTTATGGAGGGGATTTGTTATTCTCTCTATAAGAGCTTTTATACGAGGTAGATGAGACCGAATAATCCGACGTGGATTTACGGGGAGCTAATGCGACAATACAACGAGAAGAAATATTTCGCAAATATGACGAAATGTTTTAGTGAGTGGAGGATTAATATTTTGGCAAAATTTAAAAAAGGTATTGACAATAAGATTTAGGTGTTATATAATACTCAAAGCGGTGTAAAGATAAAAAGCTTTACAGCTTATGTTTTTTATGTTTGCCACGGTAAAAGGTGATTGTTATGGAAAAGATATTTCTTGTCACAATGCTTTATGATTTTTATGGTGAATTGCTTACAAGTAAACAAAAGGCGGCTTTTGAAAAACATTATCTTGAAGACCTTTCTTTTAATGAAATAGGGGCGGAGCAGGGGACTACTCGTCAGGCTGTTATGGACATGGTGAAACGGAGCGAGAAGCTTCTTTCGCAATATGAGGAAAAACTTCATCTTGTCGATAAATTTACTTCAAGAAAAGAAAAAGTCAAACAAATTCAGAAAGAACTCGACAAATTGCCGAAAGATGATTTTATTGTTTCTGAGAGAATTTGTTTGATTGAAAAAATGTTATCTGAAATATTGGATTAATATGGAGGCGCGTTTATGGCTTTTGAAAATCTGTCTTCAAAACTTCAAGATGTTTTTAAAAAATTAAAAGGCAAGGGCAAACTTAGCGAAAAGGACGTTAAAGACGCTTTAAGAGAGGTTAAGCTTGCTTTACTTGAAGCGGACGTGAATTTTAAAATTGTTAAAGACTTTATTAAAAAAATTACAGAGAAAGCTGTAGGGGAAGAAGTCCTTGGAGGGCTTAATCCGGGTCAGCATGTAATTAAAATTGTTAATGACGAGCTTATTGAGCTTATGGGAAGTACTCAAAGCAAACTTACTTTTTCTCCTAAGGCTCCTACCGTATACATGATGGCGGGATTGCAAGGGGCCGGTAAGACTACCACTACGGGAAAGATCGCCGGACAATTGAGAAAACAAGGGAAAAAACCTCTTCTTGTAGCCTGTGACGTTTACAGGCCGGCCGCTATTAAACAGCTACAAGTCGTTGGAAGCACTTACAATATTCCTGTGTTTTCTATGGGGAATATAAATCCCGTTGAAATCGCCAGGGAATCCCTTAAATACGCTTCTGAAAATGGAAATGACGTTATTATTATAGATACGGCGGGGCGTCTTCATATAAACGAGGAGCTTATGGATGAGCTTGAGAATATTAAAAAGGAGGTTCATCCCCAGGAAATTCTTCTTGTTATTGACGCGATGACGGGACAGGACGCTGTAAATGTCGCTGAGGTTTTTAATGAAAAGCTTGGAATTGACGGGGTTATTGTCACTAAGCTTGACGGAGACACAAGAGGCGGTTCGGCTTTATCTGTAAGAGCTGTTACTGGAAAACCGATTAAGTTTGTCGGTATGGGAGAGAAATTGGAAGATCTTGAGCCTTTTTATCCGGACAGAATGGCTTCCCGTATTCTTGGGATGGGAGACGTTTTAAGTCTAATTGAAAAGGCACAGCAGGTTTTTGATGAGAAACAGGCTTATGAGCTTGAAAAGAAAATGCGTACTCTTGATTTTACATTTGAGGATTTTCTCGCTCAGATGCAACAGGTAAAAAAAATGGGACCAATTAAGGATTTGATTTCTATGGTTCCAGGGCTTAATCAAGCTAAACTTGCCGACGCCGAAGTTGATGAGAAGTCAATAAACCATATAGAGGCCATTATCCAGTCCATGACTGTTTATGAGAGAAAAAATCCCGATATTTTAAACGGGTCAAGAAAAAAACGCATCGCCAGAGGAAGCGGTCGTTCGATTCAAGAAATAAACAAACTTTTAAAACAGTTTGATGAAATGAAAAAAATGATGAAAATGATGACCGATATGACCAAGGGAAAGAAAGGAAGATTTAAATTTCCTTTTTTCAAATAAATTTTTATTATTTATAATTATTTTTCAGGAGGTGAAAAAAATGGCTGTAAAAATCAGATTAAAAAGATTAGGCGCTAAAAAAGCTCCTTTTTATAGAATCGTTGTTGCCGACGCGAGAACACCGAGAGGCGGTAAGTCTATTGATGAAATAGGTTACTACGACCCTACAAAAGAGCCTGTTACTCTCAAAGTTGACGTTGAAGGCGCTAAAAAATGGATTGGCAACGGCGCTCAACCTACAGATACAGTTAGAGCTTTATTAAAAAAAGCCGGCGTTATTGAGTGAAAATTTACTTGGAGGGGTATTTTAAATGAAAGAGTTACTTGAGATACTTTCTAAGAATTTAGTTGATTCTCCTGAGTCAGTTTCTGTTGAGGAGAGAGTTGACGACGACGGTACTATTATACTTGAGCTTTCTGTCGCTGAGTCTGATATGGGTAAAGTTATCGGAAAACAAGGCAGAATAGCAAAAGCTATCCGTACTGTTGTAAAAGCGGCGGCTATCCACGCTGATAAAAAAGTTGTTGTTAAAATAATGCAATAATATTTTTTCAAAAGATGTTTTTCGGAAGGCCAGCCTTCCGAATCTCTTTTGATTTTTTTTGCGGCGTTTTTTCGCCGTTTTTTGTATAAAATTTTTTGCGGGAGTTTTAAAATTGAAAATAAGAAAAATGGAAAGAAAAGATATATCAGGCGTTGTTAAACTGCTTAAACAAGTTGAGACTATACATCATATGGGAAGGCCTGATTTATTTAAAAGGGATTCTGTCAAATACAATGAAAATGAAATAGATAGTATTTTAGATGAGAAAGATAAATGTGTGTTTGTTGCCGTTAATGAGAAAGATGATGTTATCGGATACGCTTTCTGTGTTTTTAAACAGTTTTTAAACGATAATGTTCTTACGGATATAAAAACACTTTATATAGATGATTTATGTGTTGATGAAAATATCAGGGGAAAGCATGTTGGTCAGAAAATTTATGAGAAGGTTAAAGAATTCGCTGAATTAAATAACTGTTACAACATTACTTTAAATGTGTGGTGCTGTAATCCCTCAGCTATGAAATTTTATGAGAAATGCGGTTTAATCCCTCAGAAAATAGGTATGGAAATGATTTTGAGAAAATAAGTTTTATTGTTATTTTATTTATGGGATAAGAATATGTGGCGGGCGGTGATTTTTAGTGAAAATAGCGATTATCGGATATGCGGGTTCTGGAAAATCATCTCTAGCTGGATATATAGGAAATAAATATAATATTCCCGTTTTATATTTAGATTGTATACATTGGCTTCCAGGGTGGATTGAACGAAAGAGAGAAGAGGAGATTAAAATAGCGGAAAGTTTTCTTAATAATAATTCAGACTGGGTTATTGACGGTACTTATACAAGAGTTACTTTTGTGAGAAGATTAAAAGAAGCTGATAAAATTATATTTATGAATTTTAATCGTTTCACGTGTTTATACCGAGCTTTTAAACGTTTTTTTGAATATAGAGGAAAGTCAAGAGAATCTATAACGGCGGGATGCGATGAAAAGATTGATTTTGAATTTGTTAAATGGATACTTTATAAAGGGCGAGGAAAAAAGAGAAAAGAAATTTACAGAGAAGTTTTAAAGGAGTATAAAGGCAAAGTTATTGTGATTAATAATCAAAAAGAACTTAATTTATATAGAAATAAACAATTATAATTTTTTAATAAATGTTAAATCTAAAAAAAATACGTAATTATAGCAATCCAATTTAAAAATGAACAAAAGGAGACGAGATAAAAATTATTTTCGCCGCGGAACTTGTTTATTTTTAAGTTGGATTGCTATAAAATAATAAAAGTGATAAATCAGGAAAAGTAAACAATTATTTTGTATACGATTATGACATTTAAACTAAGCTTAATGTAATATGGTTGAGAGGTGTTTTTTTGGACAGTGATTATTTTGTTATCGGCAAAATTGTAAATACTCAGGGCATAAAGGGAGATTTAAGAGTCATTCCGACAACGGATGATATTTCAAGATTTGAGTTGCTTGACTTTGTATATATAGATAAAAGGGGAAATTTAAATAAATATGATATTCAGAATGTACGCTATCATAAACAATTTGTTCTTCTCAAATTAAAGGGTGTGGATGATATGACTATGGCGGAAAGTTTTAAAAATTCTGAGATTAAGATTACAAAGGATATGGCTCTTCCTTTAGGTGAGGACGAGTATTATATCCGTGATTTGTATTTTATGGAGGTTGTTACCGATTTAGGTGAGGTTCTTGGAAAAATTGAGGATATTATTTTTACCGGAGCGAACGACGTTTATGTTGTAAAAAATGATACAGGCGAAATTTTAATACCGGCTATTAAGCAGTGTATTTTGAGAGTGGACAAAGAAAATAATAAAATGACGGTTCGGCTTTTGGAAGGTTTGAGATAATGAATTTTTATGTTTTGACTCTTTTTCCGGAGATGATTTTAAGCGGTCTTAATCACAGCGTCATAAAAAAAGCTTTTGAGAAAAATATAATTAATGTGGAATCTATTGATATAAGAGATTTCGCCAATAATAAACATAATCAAGTTGACGATTATCCATATGGCGGCGGAGCGGGCATGGTTATTAAACCTCAGCCGGTTTTTGACGCTTACGAAAGCGTTATGAAAAAGGTAAGAAAAGATTGCCGTGTTGTATATATGACGCCTCAGGGAAAAACTTTTAACCAGGATATTGCCAAAGAATTTTCGGAAGAAGATGATATTATTATTTTATGCGGACATTATGAGGGCATTGATGAGAGAGTTATTGACAAAATTGTCACGGATGAGATTTCTGTAGGGGATTTTATTTTAACAGGCGGGGAACTTGCCGCAATGCTTATTATTGATTCTGTGTCAAGGCTAATTCCGGGAGTTCTCAATAAAGAGGAATCTTTTATGAACGAGACTTTTTCAAATAGTCTTCTGGAATATCCTCAATATACGAGGCCTGTTGAGTTTATGGGGGAAAAAGTACCTGAAATCCTTCTTTCGGGGCATCATGGCAATGTGGATAAATGGCGGAGAGAACAATCTCTTAAACGCACTTTTTTGAAACGTCCAGAGCTTTTGGAAAGTTCACGGCTGTCTGAAAAGGATTTAGAATTTTTGAGGACTTTGGGGTTTGGAGGAAAATAGTATGCGGCTTCAAAAACTTTTAAGCTATGTAAGGCGAGCGGTTGATGATTATAATATGATTAATGATAATGATAAAATCGCTGTCGGCGTTTCAGGAGGAAAAGACAGTCTCGCGCTTCTCATGGCCCTTAAAGCCTTGCAAAGATTTTATCCGAAAAAATTTGAGATCGAGGCGGTTTCTGTTTCTCTTGGATTTAAGGATATGGATTTTTCTCCTATTCAAAAATTGTGTGATAATATTGACGTAAAATATACTTTAATAGAGACAGATATAGGAGAGATTATTTTTAACGCCAGAAAGGAAAAAAATCCGTGCTCTCTTTGCTCGAAGATGAGAAAAGGGGCTCTGAACGACGCTGTTGAGGGGTTTGGTTTTAATAAAGTAGCTCTTGGACATAATCGTGACGATGTTATTGAGACTTTTTTTATGTCTATGTTTTATGAGGGCAGAATTTACACTTTTAGTCCTATTACTTTTCTTGACAGAAAAAAAATATATTCAATAAGACCTCTTATGTATGTCCCTGAAAAAGAGCTTATTGGTTTCGCGAGAAAAGAGGAGCTGCCTGTTGTTAAAAATAAATGTCCGGCGGATGGAGAGACAAAGAGGGAGAATATTAAAAATTTTGTGCGGGAGCAAAGTCTTAATTACGACCATTTTGAGGAAAAAATTTTCGGGGCCATTAAACGTTTTGGCGTTGGGAACTGGAAAGGGTGATTTTTTTTGGAATATAAGGATGAAATTGAAAAAAGATGTACTCTTAAATTAAGAGAATTAAAAAAAGAATTGCCGGATTTTGTAGATGAGTTTTTTATGTCAATAGCCGAAATAACCTCTATAAGAACAAGAGTTGGATACGCTTATGATTTGAAGATATTTTTTAATTATCTTATGGAAAATTGTGACGCTTTTAAGGATGTATATATTAATCAGATAGACTGTACTCATATGAATAAAATCAAAGCGGTTGACATTAACAGGTTTCTTGAGTATCTTTCTTATTACGTGAAAACGAATGATGACGGTGAGATTGTGGAGATTACGAACAGAGAGAGAGGCAAATCGAGAAAATTATCAGCTGTTAGGAGGCTTTTTAACTATTTATACAGAGTTGAGAAAGTGTCGTCTAATCCTGGCGAGCTTATTGAAACTCCTAAAATTCACGACAGAGAGATTATAAGACTTGAACCAAACGAGGTTGCTGTTTTGCTTGATGAGGTGGAAAAGGGAGATAATCTTACGAAACGTCAGAAAAAGTGGCATGAGCATACAAAAATAAGAGATTTGGCTATAGTTACTTTGCTACTTGGCACGGGTATGCGTGTTTCTGAATGTGTTGGAATCAATATATGCGATGTTGATTTTGAGACAAACGGTGTTAAAATCGTGAGAAAGGGCGGAAAAGAGGCGGTTGTTTATTTCAGTGACGAGGTGGCTGACGCTTTGGACGCTTATTTTGATGAGAGAGAAGAAATTATTGCCAAGGAGGGACATGAGGACGCTCTTTTCCTTTCTTTACAGAAAAAAAGAATTACGGACAGAGCTATTCAAAAACTCGTGAAAAAGTATTCAGAGTGTGTTATTAATTTTAAAAAAATTTCTCCTCATAAGCTTAGAAGTACATATGGCACGAGTCTTTATATGGAATCGGGAGATATTTATCTTGTCGCTGATGTTCTCGGACATGCTAACGTGGATACCACAACAAAACATTATGCCCAGATGCAGGACTCAAGAAGAAGAAGTGCCGCTAAATATGTTAAACTACGTGAGAAATAGTGATTTTACATACTATACTAAATTTATGATCGGTTTTTTTATTTATATTTTGATATAATTATCAAAACAAAGATATATATAAATTGGGTGTATTGATAAAATGTGATTTACAGAGAATTTATTTGTGTTTTGGAGATGAGATTATAGTTTATGAAAGACAGAGAAGCGGCAATTTATTCACTTATGGATATATTTGAGCGGGACGGTTACAATAATATAGTTTTAAGGCGGGCTTTTAAGAAAAACGAGAATTTTACTTCCGTACAAAAGGCGTTTATTACAGAGCTTGTAAATGGAACTTTAAGAAACCTTATTTTTATTGATTATATTATAAATATATTTTCAAAAACAAAAACTGATAAAATGAAGCCTCTTATTTTAAACACTTTGAGAGTATCGGTTTATCAAATTTTTTTTATGAGAAAAATTCCTGTCTCAGCGGTGTGCAACGAGGCTGTTGAGATTGTGAAAAAACGAGGTTTTAAAGGATTATCTGGATTTGTGAACGGCGTTCTTAGAAATATCTCAAAAAATATTGATAATATTCAGTATCCCGATATTGAAAAAAACTTTATTAAATATGTTTCCGTGAGGTATTCTTATCCTGAGCGTATTATAGAATATTGGCTCGAGAATTTAAGCCATGATGAGATTTTAAAAATGTGTGAGAAAAGCTTGGAACCTCCTAGAATTACCGCCGCCGTAAATACAGTTAAAACCAATCGAGAGAGGCTTTTAGAAGTTTTAAGAGAAGACGGCGTGTTAGCTGAAAAGGTTGTTGATTTTGACGGACTTATAGAAATATCCAAAACAGATGATATTTCACAAAATAAAGCGTATAGAAATGGACTTTTTCATATTATGGACAAGAGCTCCTATATTGCCGTAGAGGAGCTTTCTCCAAAGGAAAACGATTATATAATTGATGTATGCGCCGCTCCGGGGGGAAAATCTTTTTTATGCGCGTATTTAATGAGTAATAAAGGTGAAATTAAATCAAGAGATATTTATGAACATAAAATTAAACTTATTTCCGACGGAATGAAAAGGCTCGGCCTTAATATTATCCACGCGGAGAAAAAAGACGCTTTAACGGTTTATAAAGATGACTTTAAAACTGCGGATAAAGTTATTGTGGATGTTCCTTGCTCGGGTTTAGGCATTGTGAGAAAAAAACCTGATATAAAGTACTCGAAATCTTTTGAGGACATTGAACGTCTCTCGCGAATTCAAAAGAATATACTTACAGTCGTCCAAAATTATGTAAAGATTGGCGGTATTTTAGTTTACAGCACCTGTACGGTTTCATATAAAGAAAATGAGGAAAATGTAAAATGGTTTATTGAGAACTTTGCTTTTGAGCTTATAAGCCAAAAGCGAATACTTCCGCAGGATTTTGACAGCGACGGTTTTTTTATAGCCAAGTTTGTAAGGAAAGGTTAAATTTTATGAAATTTAAAACAGATATTTTATCTTTAAGTTTAAAAGAACTTTCTGATTTTATTGTGGAATTGGGAGAAAAGCCGTTTAGAGCAAGGCAAGTTTTTAAATGGCTGCATCAAAGGGGATCCTCTTCATTTGACGAAATGACGGACATTTCAAAAAAGTTAAGGGCTAAGCTTGAGGAAAGCTCAAATATAAAAAATGTCAGTATGGTTGAGAAATTTATTTCTAAAGAAGATAATACAACAAAATACTTGTTTCAAATAGAAAATGATTATATAATAGAAAGTGTGCTTATGAAATATGAGTATGGAAACGCCGTTTGTATTTCTTCTCAGGCTGGGTGCGCTATGGGGTGTTCCTTTTGCGCTTCTACTATTGACGGGCTTGAGAGAAACCTTACCGCGGGGGAAATGCTTTCTCAGGTTTATGAAATTGGAAAAGATTTAAAAGAACGTATTTCAAATATTGTTATTATGGGAAGCGGAGAGCCTCTTCATAATTTTGATAATACAATTAAATTTCTTGAGCTTATCAACTCAAAAGATGGGCTTGAGGTTGGGCATCGGCATATTACTCTCTCAACCTGCGGTATTGTTGAGAAAATAAAAGAGCTTGAGAAAATGAGGTTACAGATTACTCTCGCTGTTTCTTTGCACGCTCCTAATGATGAGATAAGGGAAAGTATTATGCCTATTGCTAAAAGATATTCTATTGACGAGCTTATTTTGGCGGCTAAAGAATACGCTGATTTTACCAAAAGGCGGGTTACTTTTGAATACGCTCTTATAAAAGGCGTAAACGACAGTGTTGAATGCGCGAAAGAGCTTGCGGAGCGTCTTAAAGGGTCTTTGTGCCATGTTAATCTTATACCGGTAAACGATGTTAAAGAAAGAAATTATATAAGAAGCTCAGATGAAACCGTGAATGATTTTTATAAAGTTCTTAAACGGTTAAATATTGATGTTACTGTAAGAAGAAAGCTTGGAAGCGATATAAACGCTTCCTGCGGTCAGCTTAGGAAAAAATATATTGGAAATTATTGATTGTATGGGCGGTTTGTTATTTTAAATAAAATTTTACCTTTAAAACTTTAAATATCTCAGATGAGTATTAGCTAAAAAGGCGAAAAAGCCCATATTTAATTAGTGTTTCCCTAAAAAGTACCGATTAAAAGCGGTATGTAATTTAACCTGATTCGAGGTGTTAAAAATGACAGGAATCGGAAAATCAGATATTGGAAAAGTAAGAACCTGTAATGAGGATTCTATTTTTGTTCAAAATTCGCCCATAGGTTGTTTACAAAACCTTTATATTGTCGCCGACGGTATGGGGGGGCATAAGTCCGGCGAGGTCGCGAGCGGTAACGCCGTGAAATATTTTTGCGAGTTTATCAAAAACAGAAATCCTGAGGGAGAAATTCTTGATATTCTTGTTGAGGGCGTTGGATACGCCAATAAAAAGGTAAACGAAATGTCAAAAACGGACGAGGTCTATTCTAATATGGGAACGACTTTTTTGGCCGCTTCTTTATCTCAGGATAAAATTTATATCGCTCATGTCGGTGACAGCAGATTATATCTTGTAAGAAATAATGAGATAAAACAGCTTACAACAGACCATACATATGTGATGGATATGGTTAAGTCAGGCTTTATAAGCAGAGACGAGGCCAAGTCTCATCCCGATAGAAATATTATTACAAGAGCTTTGGGAATTGAGGAGAGCTTATCCATTGACGGAATATTTAATAAACTTTTACATAATGATATTATTGTTATGTGTTCTGATGGATTATATGAAATGATTGATGACAATATTATTTTAAATATTTCAGGAGATATATCTTTAAGTTTGGAAAAAAGAGCTGAGAAGATGATTGAGTATGCCAATTCTTTTGGAGGAAAAGACAATGTATCGGTTATTTTAATCGGTTATTGGGAAGGAGCGAGTTTATGATTATTGATCCGAACACAACTATTGCCGAAAGATATACTATTTTAGAAAAAATAGGTGTTGGAGGTATGGCTGTTGTATATAAAGCCAAAGATGAGAAACTTAATAGATTTGTTACATTTAAGGTTTTAAAAGAAGAGCATATCGAAAATGATGAATTTATAAGCAGGTTTGCCGTTGAGGCGCAGGCTGCAGCCAGACTTTCCCACCATAATATCGTAAACGTCTACGACGTAGGCAACGAGGGCAATATCCACTATATTGTTATGGAATATATAGACGGCATTACTTTAAAAGAACTTATCAACAAAAAAGCTCCTTTTGACAATCAAGAGGCATTAAGCGTAGCTATTCAGATTGCTTCCGCTTTAGAAGAGGCACATAAAAATAATATTGTTCATAGAGATATTAAGCCTCATAACATCCTTGTGACAAGGGACGGGGATATAAAAGTAACTGATTTCGGAATAGCCAGAGCGGCGACTTCCACTACTGTTACTGTGGAGTCTATGGGCTCTGTTCATTATTTCTCGCCAGAGCAGGCAAGAGGCGGTTTTGTTGACGCTAAAAGCGACATTTACTCTCTTGGTATTGTTCTTTTTGAAATGGTTACCGGAAGACTTCCTTTTCAAGGAGACACGCCTGTCGCTCTCGCTATGAAACACTTGAGAGAACCTATTCCTGATGCCAGAAGAATTAATACGGATGTTTCGGAAAGTGTTTATAAAATTATTATTAAGGCTACTCAAAAAAGTTCGGCTAAAAGATATCAGACAGTTGAGGAAATGAATAAAGATTTAAAAAGAGCCACAAAAAATGAAACAGGCGATTTTGTTGTTTTTGAGGAAGAGGATGTTACTTCTCAGACTATCAGGGTTACAGGTGAGGAACTTGACGAGATAAAGAAACAAAGTAAAAATATTGATTCGGATTATGACGATTATGATGAGTATGAAAGTTATGACAGATATAGCGTTAAAAGTAAAAAAAGCACGGCGTACGCGTCTGACAGGAAAAAAGACAGGCAAATTGTTTTCGCGGCTGTAGCTACGGCTTTAACGCTTATAGTTTTAATTACGGTCATTGTTTTTGTTTTTGTACTGCCAAAAGAAGAGGATGTTACAGTACCTGATTTTATAGATAAAACATGGGACGAGGCTCTTAAACTCGCGGAGGAAAAACAGATATATATTAAACCTGACAACGAGAATCCTGAGGAATACAGCGACAGTATTGAAAAAGACCATATTTTAGATCAAAATATACAGAAAGGTGATACGGTTAAGATAGGCGATACTATTTATCTTGTTATGAGTCTTGGAAGCGATAAAATTAAAGTTCCTAATGTTGTCGGGCATAGTCTTGACGAGGCTACGGCGGAATTTAAAGATAAAAAAATTAAATGGGAAGAAAAATACGATTACAGTGATGATGTTAAAAAGGACTATGTTATAAGACAGGAACCTGAATCGGGCGAGGAGATTTCGGCTGATTCAAAAGTTATTGTATATATAAGCAGGGGAAAAGAATCTGAGGCTATAAGCGTTCCTGATGTTATAGGTTATACAGAGGCGGCGGCGAAAAGGGAACTTTCCAGAGTTGGTTTTGAGGTTGATGTACGTACTGTCAACAGCAGGAGAAGCGCTGGCCAGGTTGTCGACCAGGATTTTAGGGACGAGAAAAGGGAAACAGGTACTACGGTTACCATTTATGTAAGCAACGGTGATGATGACGAAGAAGAACCTGACAATCAGACTCCAGAAGAGAATAATGATGAACCGAAGCCGGATAATTCTATTTCCAATGAAAATAATAACGATAATGACGCTGAAAATAACAACAATGATAACAATGGAAACTCGGATAATTCAAACCAAAACAGCGTTCCTGAAAATCCGCCAGCTCCTCCTCAGAATAATAACGGAGATGTTCCAAACGGTTCAGGCAATGAGGAGGCTCCTTTAGATGGGAACCCGGAAAATGGAACACCTTCGGAACCTTTAGGAGGAGGCGAGAATCCCGCTTCCCCGAACGTCGATTCTGTTGAGATAGACCCTAACACAGTGGCTTAAGTTTTTTGCGCTTATTAAATTTATAAAATGTTCTGAAGTTGTGTGACGATTATTCAAATCGTGTCTAATTGTACTTTGTTTTTAAGAGAATTTTATAAAAGTATTTGAGATTTTGAAAAAATATTAATAATTTTAATTTTTAAAGAGGGTTTATTCAATGATTGTCGGGAGAATTGTTAAAGGTATTGGCGGGCTTTACTTTGTTGACACTGAAAAAGATGTTTTTCAATGTAAAGCAAGAGGGATTTTTCGTAAAAGAAAACTTGTACCTACCGTGGGCGATTATGTTCAGATTAATATTCTTGACGCGAATGAGAAAGTTGGTTTTATTGAGCAAATATGTGAAAGGAAGAATTTTCTTACACGTCCTAAAGTCGCTAATGTGGATTTATGTATTATAACATTCGCGGGGGCAAGTCCCAATATTAATTTCGATTTACTTGATAGGTTTCTTATACTTTCAGAGGAAAAGAAACTTGAGGTTATTATTTGTGTAAATAAATATGATTTAATACAGGAAAATATTAAAGAATATATCGACAGGGTGTATTCCTCTATTTATAAAGTTATTTTTACTGATACCATTAACAATAGGGGAATTGATGAGCTCAAAAATATTATTACAGGAAAAGTTTCTGTTTTCGCCGGACCTTCAGGCGTTGGAAAGTCAAGCCTTATAAACAGGCTTCTTCCGTTCGGAGAAAGAATTACGGGAGATATAAGTTATAAAATAGAACGAGGAAAACATACCACAAGGGAAGTTGAACTGCTTTCTGTTGAAAAAAATACTTTTATTGTGGATTCACCGGGGTTTACGTCTCTTTCCCTTGAACATATTAAACCTGAGGAGCTTCAATTTTATTTCAGAGAGTTTAAAAAATTTATTGAGAGATGCAGATTTAATGATTGTGTGCATCTTTGTGAGCCTGATTGTCTGATTAAAGAAAATATTGGCGGCGACATTTCTGAAGAACGATATAAACGATATAAATTTTTATATACCGAACTTCAAGGACGAAGATAAGGAGGATTTTTATGATTAAAATTTCAGCGTCTATTTTATCGGCGGATTACACAAAGCTTGGCGAGGAGATAAAAGCTATTGAGAGAGCGAAAATTCCTTATATCCATATTGATGTTATGGACGGGCATTTTGTTCCGAATATATCTATAGGTATTCCGACGGTTGAAAGTATAAGGGGAGCGACAGATTTGATTTTAGACGTTCACTTAATGATAAGCAATCCTGAGAAATATATAGAAAAATTCGCTAGGGCGGGCGCTGATATTATTAATTTTCACTTAGAGGCGACGGATTCTCCTTTAAAAATTATTGAGCAAATAAGGAAAACAGGAAAAAAATGTGGAATAACAATAAATCCGGATACTCCTGTGGAAAAACTTTTTAAACTGGCCAACAAAGTTGATATGATACTTATTATGTCGGTTCATCCGGGATTTGGAGGGCAAGAGTTTATAAAAGATTCTCTCGACAAAGTTAAAGCGCTTCGAGAGTATATCAAAAAAAATAATTTTAATACTGATATTGAGATTGACGGCGGTGTTAAAATAGATAATTTAAGAGATGTGTTAGACGCAGGCGTTAATATTGTTGTTGTCGGCTCAGCTATTTTTGAGGCGGAGGATATGGCTGTCGAGGCTGAGCGTTTTAGTGAGATTTTTAAGGAGTTTGAGCATAAACAATGAAAGCGCTTATTGTTGGAAACGGAAGTATTTTTAAATATGACACGCTTTTAGAATACGCTGAGATTTCAGATTATTTTATTTGCTGTGACGGAGGAATAAAACATTTTTATGAGTGTGGAATTATTCCAGATATTATTATCGGGGACCTTGACTCAGCGGAAAGGAGATATATTGATTACTTTAAAGATAAAAATGTTTTATTTAAGATATTTCAGCCTGAAAAAGATTTTACTGATATGGAGCTTTCGCTTTTATACGCCTTGGATTTATATTCAGACTTTACATTTGATGAGATTTTTATTTTTGGAGGAACGGGAACAAGGTTTGACCATTCTTTGACTAACGCTCATATTTTGAGAAAAGCTCTTGACAGGGGGGTTTTAGCGTGGCTTATCGATGAAAATAACAAAATTTGTCTTGTTGACAAACATATTAAATTGTCAGGGAATAAAAATGATTTAATTTCCCTTATCCCATTTACCACAGAGGTTTTTGGGGTTACGACAAAAGGTCTTTATTACGGTCTTTCCGACGCGCACATGAAAATAGGCGCTTCTATAGGAATAAGTAATGTTATGATTTGTGATGAATGCGAGATTTTTGTTCAAGAGGGTATATTATTTGTTATATTGGCGAGAGATTGATGAAAATTAAATTTATTATATTATTTATTAAAATTAAAATATATTTACAATAATTCCATTTTAAAAAAAGATATTTCAGAAAAAGTATTTTAAAAAATTTTTAGAGCGTATCTGAAAATTAAATAGAGAAGCTAAATCAGAGGAAAGAAACAGATACACCCGTTTAAAACGATTTTTGATTAAAGGGGCTTAAAAATTAATTTATGAACAATTTGTTAAAAATTAATTTTTATTTAATTAATAGTTGCATACAGAGGGTTATTTCTGTTAAACTATATACTGAAAGTCTTTTATATTTTTTTTCGGTTTTTCATAAGAAAATATTGATTAATTAATATATTAAAACTTCCTTAAATTGTGTAAGTAAACAATATTTTTATATAAGAGGTGCTATAATGTTAGGCGTTGTAAAAAAAATTTTTGGCAGTTACAGTGACAAGGAATTAAAAAGAATTATGCCCATTGTTGATAAAATTGAGAATCTTGAGGGTGAGATTTCAAAATTATCAGACGAACAGCTTAAAGAGAAAACAGAAGAATTTAAAAAAAGGTATCAGGAGGGGGAGACTTTAGACGAACTTTTGCCTGAGGCTTTCGCCGTGGTTAGAGAAGCGGGAAAAAGAGTTCTCGGAATGAGGCATTTTCGTGTGCAGCTTATCGGCGGTATTATTTTACATCAAGGCCGTATAGCTGAGATGAAAACAGGAGAGGGTAAAACTTTGGTTTCAACTTTGCCCGCTTATCTTAACGCTTTGACAGGAGAAGGCGTTCATATTGTTACGGTTAATGATTATCTTGCTAAACGTGACGCTGAATGGATGGGGCAAATTCACGAGTTTTTAGGACTTACTGTAGGCGTTATTCTTCATGATATGGAACAAGAGGAAAGGCAGGCGGCGTATGCCTGCGATATTACTTACGCTACCAACAATGAGCTTGGTTTTGATTATCTTAGAGACAATATGGTTGTTTATGAGAAAAATCTTGTTCAGAGAAATTTAACTTACGCTATAATTGACGAGGTTGATTCTGTTCTTATTGACGAAGCGAGAACTCCTCTTATTATTTCCGGAAGCAGCGGTAAATCTACTATGCTTTATAAGGTGGCTGATTCTTTCGCTAAAACTCTTACTAAAGGCCGTATATTAAACGAGGATGAGGCTTTAAATCCTCTTAATCATGTTGAGATTCAAGAAGAGGGCGACTATGTAATTGACGAGAAAGGAAAGACGGTTTCTCTTACTCAGGAGGGTATTAAAAAGGCTGAGAGATATTTTAATATTGAAAATCTAGCCGACCCTGACAATATGGAAATACTTCATCATATAAATAACGCTCTTAAAGCTAATTATAATATGTTTGCTGACAGGGATTATGTTGTTAAAGACGATGAGATTATTATAGTTGATGAGTTTACGGGACGTATGATGACTGGACGACGTTATTCCGACGGTTTGCATCAAGCTATTGAGGCAAAAGAGGGCGTTGTTGTAAATAAAGAAAGCAAAACTCTCGCTACGATTACTTTCCAGAACTTTTTTAATAAATATGGGAAAAAGTGTGGTATGACAGGTACAGCTCTCACAGAGGAAGGAGAGTTTAGGCACATTTACGGTATGGACGTCATTGTTATTCCTACGAATATGCCTGTAATCAGAAAAGACCACACAGATGTTGTATATAGAAATGAGAGAGCCAAATATAAAGCTGTTATAGAGGAAATTAAAAAATCTCATGAAAAGGGACAGCCTGTTTTAGTAGGTACGATTACTATTGATAAATCGGAGCTTATAAGTTCAATGCTCAAAAAAGAGGGTATCAGGCATCAGGTACTTAATGCCAAATATCACGAGAAAGAGGCGGAAATTGTCGCTTTAGCGGGTGAAAAGGGCGCTGTTACCATAGCCACTAATATGGCGGGTCGTGGTACGGACATTAAAATTGACGACGAGGTAAAGGCTGTCGGCGGTCTTAAAATAATAGGTACAGAAAGACATGAGTCAAGGCGTATTGACAATCAGCTTAGAGGTCGTGCGGGTCGCCAGGGAGACCCAGGTGAGTCAAGATTTTTTATATCTCTTGAGGACGAGCTTATGCGTCTTTTTGGTTCAGAGAGAGTGGGTAAAGTTATTGACGCTCTTGGCATAGATGAGGACGATCCTATTGAGCACAAAATGCTTACTAAAGCTATAGAAAATGCTCAAAAGAAAGTTGAGGCCAATAACTTCGCTATTCGTAAACGTCTTCTTGAATATGATCAGGTTATGAATGAACAGAGAGAAATTATTTATTCTGAAAGACGTCAGGTACTTCTTGGAGCCGATATAAGTGAAAATATAAAAGGAATGATTAAAAGCGTAATTGAGAGAAACGTTATGACTTATGTCGGGGATAACGCCGAGTTTCCCGAAAATTGGGATCTTGTCGGTTTAAATGAGACTCTAATGCCTATGCTTAACATTTCAAAAATTGAGATAACAGAAGAGGACAAGGAATCTCTTAAACCTGAGGAACTTGTCGAGCGAGTTTACGAGAAAGCTCTTAAAGTATACGCTGAAAAAGAGGAAGAGGTTACTTCTGAGAGAATGAGAGAAATCGAAAGAGTTATTTTGCTTAAAGTTATTGACCAGAGATGGATGGACCATATTGACGATATGGACCAGATGCGACAGGGCATTTCTTTACGAGCTTACGCTCAGAGGGATCCTATTACAGAGTATAAGTTTATAAGCTATGATATGTTTGAGGAGCTTAGTACAAATATTCAGACTGAAACAGTCAGGGGATTATTTAATATAAGAATTGTAGACCCTAATATGGAAAGAAAACCTGTGGTAAATGTGAATGTTGTAACAACGAATAAAGAAGAGGAATCTGTAAAAACTCCTAAAAAACGTAAAACGCCAAAGGTTGGAAGAAATGATCTTTGTCCTTGCGGAAGCGGTAAAAAATATAAACAGTGCTGTGGTATGGGAGAATAGATTTTAAGTTTTAATTATACAGAAATAAGATGTGAGTGTAATTTTAGAACCTGTTAGGCGGAAGTTATGAGCCGTCTGACAGGTATCTGTTATTATATAGCGGTTCTTTATTAAATTTCAGGCAAAAATTTAATAATAGTTTTCGATTAATAATTTTTAAATAGCTTTGCTCTATTAAAGTATATAACGCAGAGAGTTAATCTTTTATATATTTTTGTGGAGGATAACTATATACTTATTAAATAAAGGAAGTGATTTTGTGCTTGAACTTGAACAAATAGCGGTTCAGATGCAGGCGTATGCCAAAAATTTACAGGAAATGAGGGACTCACTTTGACATTGCGGGAGCGATGGAAAAAGTTGAGGAACTTGAGGAAATTTCGGCGGACCCTTCTTTTTGGAATGATATGGAGAAGGCTCAGCCTATTTTACAAAAGACAAAACAGCTTAAGAGTAAGATAGATGGGTTTGAAAAGCTTAACTCGGATTTTGACGATATAATGACTCTTATTGAGATTGGAAATGAAGAAGATGATAAAAGTGTTATAGAAGAGGTTAAACATCTTGCCGAGGATTTTCTTGGCAGGTATGAGGAGCTTAGGATATCGACTCTTTTAACGGGACAGTATGACAAAAATAACGCTATTGTCACATTACATTCTGGAGCGGGCGGAACGGAGGCCTGCGACTGGGTATCCATGCTTTTGAGAATGTATTTGAGGTGGGCGGAAGATAAAGGTTTTTCCGTTGAGGAACTTGATTATCTACCAGGCGATGAGGCGGGTGTAAAGTCCGTAACAATTCAGGTGAATGGTGAAAACGCTTTTGGATATTTTAAAGCGGAAAAGGGCATTCACAGGCTTGTAAGAATTTCACCTTTTGACTCTTCTGGAAGAAGGCATACTTCTTTTGCTTCCTGTGACGTTATGCCAGAGCTTGACGATACTATTGAGTTTGAGATTGACCCAGATGATTTGAGAATTGACACATATCGTTCCAGTGGGGCGGGCGGTCAGCACATAAATAAAACCTCATCGGCCATAAGAATTACGCATATCCCTACAAATACAGTTGTTCAATGTCAAAATGAGCGTTCTCAATTTCAAAATAAAGACAGAGCGATGAAACTTTTGAGAGCTAAGCTTTATGAACTTAAATTACAGGAACAAGCTGAGGAACTTAAAGATATTAGAGGTGAGGTTAAGGATATTGGATGGGGAAGCCAAATTCGCTCTTATGTTTTTCATCCATATAATATGGTCAAAGACCATAGGACAAATGCTGAAACAGGTAATGTTCAGGCTGTGATGGACGGAGATATTGATATGTTTATTACGGCATATTTAAAGTGGATAAATATGTAGTTGAAGTATAATAAAATTTTGCCTGTTTTAAAATCTAAAAATGATTTTAGGACAGGCTCTTTTTGGAGGACGAGATTTGAAAGTTGTCGAAATTGATGGAAATTCAGCGAATCAAAGACTTGATAAATTTCTTTTAAAATATTTTAATAAAGCGGGAAAGTCTTTTATTTATAAAATGCTTAGAAAAAAAAGAATAAAATATAACGGCTCAAAAGCTCTGGGAAATGAGATTTTAAAATCAGGAGATTTTATCCAAATGTATTTATCCGAGGAAACAATAAACTCTTTTATGGAAGCAAAAATGGTGGATAAAGCGGATAGAGGGTTTTCAATTATTTATGAGGATAAAAATATTATTATTTGTGATAAGCCAGCCGGACTTGCTGTTCAGAGAGACTCAATTAATGTTGGAAACACTTTAAACGACCAACTTTTATTTTATCTTTATGAAAAAGGAGAATATTTACCTAAAAAAGAATCTGTTTTTACGCCGTCTATTTGTAACAGACTTGACAGAAATACAAGCGGTATTGTTTTATTTGGGAAAAATTATGAGGCGGTTAAAGTTTTGAACGAAATCATAAGAAAGCGAAAAATTGATAAATTTTATTTAACGGTTTTGAAAGGGGTCATAGAGGAAGAGGGAACTATATCAGCTTATCATATAAAGAATGAAAAGGGACAAGCGGAAATATTTTCTGAGTTTAAAGAGGGCAGCAAAAAAATTGTTACGAAATATAAAAGACTCGCGGAAAATGGTGAATACAGTTTCGCCAAGGTTAATTTAATAACGGGAAAAACTCATCAGATTAGAGCGTGTTTTAAATTCATGGGACATTGTGTTATCGGCGACAGAAAATACGGCGATTTTAATATTAATAAATTATTTAAGAAAAATTATAGTCTTGATAATCAGTTTTTACATTCTTATAAAGTTGTTTTTAAAGAAAAATATGGATTTTTCAGCTACTTAGAGGGAAAAGAATTTATCGCTCCTCTTGATAGTAAAAAAGAGAAAATAATTTTTAAGCTTTTTGGAGATGGGGAGGAGGATAATTTTGAAAAGTATTGATATTTATACTGACGGAGCTTGTTCCGGAAATCCAGGACCTGGTGGTTATGGGGTTGTATTGCTGTATAAGGGAAACAGAAAGGAATTATCACAGGGGTATAAATGTACGACAAACAATCGTATGGAGATGCTTGCTGTTATAAAAAGTCTTGAGGTTTTGAAAGAACCTTGTAAAGTTAATTTGTACAGCGACTCAAAATACGTTATTGACGCTATAACAAAAGGCTGGGTAAATAAATGGAAAAAGAACAACTGGAAGAGAAATAAAACGGATATGGCGTCTAATGTTGATTTGTGGATTCATATGCTTGAGCTTTTGGAAAAACACGATGTTAATTTTATTTGGGTAAAAGGGCATGCCGATAATGTTGAGAATGAGAGATGTGATTTTCTCGCCAGAGAAGCTATTAAAAATGGCGGTCTTTTAGAAGATGAGAATTACGGCAATTAAAAAATAAATAAAATATAATATTTATACTAATCTTTTTTAAAGATACTTTTTTAGAAAATAGCAATTCTGACAAGGTTAGAAAAAACTATTTTACTTCAATATTTATTTACGTTTTACGCGTTTAAAACGCGAAACACCTTTCACTAAAATTTTGAGTGAAATATTTTTTTATTTCTTATGGAATTGCCATAATTATACAGTTTCTAAAGAAGTCTAATTATGTGAATTTTGTATAAATAGCTATTTTATTGTAGTATGGTGATAAATCGCTGATGATTTATAAATAAATATATTTTAAGGAGGTTTTTTATGGCGGTCTTTTTTATTTTTATAGCCATTTTGCTTATTTTAATTAATATTTATGATGGATTTCAAATTAGGAAATGTTTTGGCAGGTATAAAAAATTTTATTATATGACGGCGTTACCTATTCATATTATATTTTTGGGAATTTTCATGGCAATGTTTTTTACAAGGGGTTCAGAGGTTTTTGCCGGAATTAGAAATACGTTAAATATTATCGGATATGGTTTTATTACAGCGTCGTTTTATATGTTTTTACTGTTTCTTATTTCGGGAATTGTAAGATTTATTTTTAATAAACTTAAATTTAGCGGAAAAGTTAGAAATATTATATCCAAAGTATACGCTAAAGGTATAACGGTTATTGTTATTTCATTTCTTGCGATAGTATACGGTGTCTATAACGCTTCTGATATTTCAGTATCGGAATATAGAGTTTCAATCTCAAAAGATAAAGGAAATATTAAAGGTTTAAACTCAGTAATGTTTTCTGATACTCATATTGGAACTACTATTAAAGAGAAAGAACTTGATGAGATTGTTCAAATGGTTAATGCCCTCAAACCTGATATAATTTTTCTTTGCGGAGATATTTTTGATGAGGGTACAAGCCAACATTTAAAAGAATACGCTAGCGACGCTTTCTCAAAATTTCAAAGCGGATACGGTACTTATTATATTACGGGAAATCATGAGTATTATGCGGGTGATTCTGATAATTCAATTAAATATATGGAAGATGCCGGAATTAATGTTTTAAAAGATGAATATGTTTTTGTGAATGACAGTTTTTATGTAGTGGGCAGAGCGGACAAGGAAGTTTTTAGAGAAGATGGTATTGAAAGAAAAGAATTAACTGAAATTTTAAACGGTATAGATAAAGATTATCCTATTATTCTTCTTGACCATAGGCCAGTTGGTATTAATTTGTCAAAAGATAATGGAGTTGATTTACAGTTTTCCGGTCATACCCACGCTGGTCAGATTTTTCCTATTAATTTTTTATCAAGCATTTCCAACGATTTAAATTATGGTTATTTAAAAAACGGGGATTTTAATATTGTTGTCAGTTCTGGCTGCGGTACTTGGGGTGTGCCGATAAGGATAGGCAGTGATACTGAAATTGTAAATGTAAAGATAAATTAAAAGATTGTCGTTTTGTATACGAAAACTATTTAATAATTTTTAAAACTTTAATAAATAACACTTGCACGCTATTTATATGTATGTTCGCCCGTGATAATAAGGTAAACGGGAGAGTAAAAGCGACAAGTGTTTTTGCCCTTGCGTAGTATGGTATTTTCTTATATCTGACCATATTGTTTTATATTGCCATAGAAAATCCAGCCATCATTTAGGTACCAAAGCGTCAAGAATTATTGTGATTTTAATTAGGGAGTATCTGAAAACTATCATAAGCTATCAGTTATATACGCGAAATATCCAAAAAATTATTAAAAAATAAACGAAAACGGTTCAATTAAACAGAAAAGCCTTTCTGTTTAATTTTATTTTTTATAATTTTTCGCGCGTATTTTAGTTTTCAGATACGCTCTAATCTAATATGTGAAAAAATCAGTATTTGCGAGGCTTTTGTGAGTATTACTTTTTTTGACTCAAAATTAAATACTATTTTTATATATTTAAAACTTTTGTTTGAATTTTTTTTCTGAATGAAATATCATGCTCAACAAATATAAGGGTAGGCTGATATTTTATAATTACATCTTCAATTTGTATCCGAGAAAATATATCTATAAAATTTAAAGGTTCATCCCATATATATAAATTAGCTCTTTCACAAAGGCTTTTCGCTATTAAAACTTTCTTTTTTTGTCCGCCGCTGAAATCAGCCATATTTTTATCAAATTGTTCTCTGGAAAAATCAAGTTTTCTTAGAATTGTTTTAAATAAACTTTCATCTATATTATTATCATTCGCGAATTTTGAAAGATTACCATTAAGCGTTTCTGTGTTTTGAGAAATATAAGAAATGTTAAGCCCGCTGCCAATAAGAATTTCTCCTGAATAACTTATATTCTCTCCGCGAAGCAATTTTAAAATACTTGATTTTCCACTGCCATTTTTACCGCATAAAGCTATTCTGTCGCCTTTTTTTATTTCAAAACTTATATTTTCGCATATCTTATTATCGCCATAAAATAAGGTAAGGTTTTTTACTTCCACAAGTCTGTCCTTTGTGAATTCAACAGGCGATAACAAAAGAGGCGGGTATTCATCAATATTGTGCAAAAGTTTTGATTTTTCCGTAATAGCTTTTTCTTTCCTTGTATCAATATTTTTTGAGCGTTTCATAATTTTAGCGGCTTTATGTCCTACATAGCCTCTGTCTATTTTTGACCCGGAATTCACTGTGTTATATTTGCTTTTTTCAGTTATATCAGACCATGAGGCACTTCGTTTTGCGGCCTGAGATAATTTTGAGATTTCTTTTTTTAATTTTATATTTTCATTTATTTCAAAATTATCTTGTTTCGCTTTATTTTCAGACCAGGATGAAAAATTTCCTTTTTGTATCTCAATATTTGTTTTATTTATTGATAAAATATGGTCTATACAGCCATCAAGCAATTTTCTGTCATGAGATACTAAAATAAATCCTTTTTTATTATTTAAATATTTACATATTACCGTTCTCGCGTTTTCATCCAAATGATTTGTAGGTTCATCAATAAGTAGAAAACTATTCGAGACAAGAAACAATATCGCCAGTGATATTTTAGTCTGTTCTCCATGTGATAAAGAGGAGAAGGGACGATATAAAACGTCAGCGGTCACCTCAAGTAATGATATTTCTCGTATAAATTCCCACTCTTCTTGTTCCGCGCATATTTCATAAAATATTTCTATTGTATTTTTTTCTTTGTCTTGGATTTCATAAGGAAAATATTCAAATTTAACAGAGGAATGTATATTTCCGCTGAACTCATATTTTTTTAAAAGAAGATTTAGAAATGTGGTTTTTCCTCGGCCGTTTCTTCCTATAAAACCTAATTTCCAGTCAGTATTTATTTGAAAACTTACATTTTCAAAAACATTTTCATAGCTTCCGTCATAACCGAAAGTTAAATTATTTACGCTTATTAAAGACATATTCCTCACTCCTTTAAACGCATTTTAAATAAAATTCGTGATTTAGGCGAAAGGCGGATATCTGAAGCTACTGATAAAGATTTATTATATTTTGAGATATATTAAAATCAAAAAAGCCATAAGAAAGTAATTTCTTATGACTCAAAAACAGCGTAATAATATCTGTCAGCAGAGTTATAAAATTAACTTTCTCACCTTTACGCGACAAAATAACGAAATTTTATTCCTTATATTTGTAAACATAAATTATATTAATCTCAAATTAAAACACACATATAAAACCTTTAGTAAAAAGTTATATCATAGTAAAACATTTGCTTTCAACATATAATAATGCTATTTAATCACCGCTTATATAACGTTAAAAAACAAAAATATTTTTTAATTGAGATTAGTACTGGCAAGAAAAATTAATCATTTGTTCACCTCTTTTATTTTATTATAAGTATGATATCATAAATTTTATAATAAATCAAGTTAAAATTTGCTGTTATTTAAAAAATAAAAAGTGTTAAAAATAGATTGTATCCTAAAACTTTGTGTATATTGTTAAAGAGGTATAAAGCTCTGATTATTTAAAAAGTTTGTATATTTTTGTTTTAACGTATACAATAGTATTTATTGATAAGTTTTATTTTTATAATTTATTGATATTCTTATAATTTGTGTTTAAAAAAATTTGCATTGTTTACGTAATTGGTGTATTATTGTAATTGATGTGGAATATTTTCAACTAAGAAAATATTTTAAAAATTATGATAAATAAATATATTTTAAGTTTATTTTATTTTTTATGATATTTCATGATTATTTTAGTTTTCATATACACTATGTAGTTGTTTAATTATTATAGTAATATTATTATTTTATTGTTTTGCTGTAGGGAGTGTTTTTATGAATTATGACGAGGCTATGACTTTTATACGTGATACGGAAAAATACGGTAGTGTACAGGGTCTTGATAATATGTTTAATTTAATGGATGAGCTGGAAAATGTTCAGGATAAACTTAAAATAGTTCATATAGCCGGAACTAACGGAAAAGGTTCAGTGGGGTCGTTTATCGGAGAAGTTTTAAAAGTGGCCGGTTTTAAGGTAGGAAGATATATTTCCCCCACGATATTTGAATATAACGAGAGATTTCAAATTAATAATAAGTTTATTGCGGAAAGTAAGTTTTGTTATATATGCGGTAAAGTAAAGAAGGCTATTGAGAAAATTGTTTCTGAGGGAAAATGTCATCCGACTTCTTTTGAGGTGGAAACAGCTATTGCTTTTTTGTATTTTTATGAGGAAAAATGTGATTTTGTTTTGCTTGAAACAGGACTCGGAGGTAGACTTGACGCTACTAACATTATAAAGAAAAATTTATGTTCCGTGATAACATCTATAAGTATTGACCATATTAATTTTCTTGGAAGTTCTCTTTCAGAAATAGCCGTCGAAAAATGTGGTATAATTAAAAATGATTCATTTACGGTTTCTATTTTTCAAGACAGAGAGGTTATGAATGTTATCGAAAAAAGTTGTATTGAAAAAAAATCGAAACTTATAAAGGTTTTGAAAGAGGATATTTTATATAATGGTGTTCAAGATTATTGCCAAAGCTTTGATTATAAAAATTATTTAAATGTCAAAATCGGACTTTTAGGAAAATTTCAAGTGGAAAACGCTTCTTTGGCTATTGAGGTTATTGAGTTACTGATGAGGAAAGGGTATAATATAACGAAAAAAAATATATACGATGGTCTTTTTAACGCCATATGGAAGGGTAGATTTCAAGTTATAGGGGAAAATCCTGTTTTTGTTGTTGACGGAGCTCATAACGCCGACGCAGCGAAAAGGTTAAGAGAAAATATACAAATATATTTTGCAAATAAAAAGATTGTGTTTATTGTCGGCGTTTTTAAAGATAAAGATTATAAAAAAATCGCTGAGATTACAGCGGATTTGGCAGATGAGATTTTTGTGTTTACTTTGAAAAGTCCGAGAGGACTTGACGCTAAAATTTTTTGCAAGGAGTTTTTAAAATACAATAAAAATGTGTTTTATGTTTCCGGTGTTAGGGAGGCTGTTTCCAAAAGTATTTTGGCGGCAGGTGAAGAGGGGGCTGTTATTGCTTTCGGCTCACTTTCGTATATGGGAGAAATTATAAAAATTTATGGGGAAAACAAAGAAGTTTTTATGAATGAACAAGCTAAGGAGATTATATAATGGATTTAAAAAAAATTGAAACCGGTGTAAAATTAATTCTTGAGGGGATAGGCGAAGATTGTTTGAGAGAAGGGCTTATAGAAACCCCTAAACGAGTCGCTAAAATGTATGAGGAGATTTTTTCGGGACTTACACAAACATCTGAAGAGTATTTAACAAAGACATTTACCGCCGATGGTAATGAAATGGTTATTGAAAAGGATATTACATTATATTCTATGTGTGAGCATCACCTTATGCCTTTTTACGGTAAAGCTCACATAGCTTATATTCCAAATGGAGAGGTTGTGGGAATAAGTAAACTCGCCAGGACGGTTGACGTTTTCGCCAAAAGACCGCAGATTCAGGAGAGGCTTACTTGTGAGATAGCTGACGCGGTTATGGAAAATTTAAAACCTTTAGGAGTAATTGTGGCTATTGAGGCGGAGCATACTTGTATGACTATGAGAGGGGTCAAAAAACCGGGAACAAAAACTTTTACTTTCGCCTGCAGAGGAGAGTTTAAAAATAATCAAGATTTGAGAAATACTTTTTTTAATCTTATATAGCCAATTATGGCGAAACAATAAAATAATAAACAGGCAAGATTGGATAAAATCTGATATATTAAGTAATTATTTATTGTTTTGCGCCAAAAATTTTATGAATTATTATAACTTAAAAAGTAACAAAAGGAGTGCGGTTTAAAATTATTTCATGGGAGGAGCGTAGACAGTATAGGCAATACCCATAATTTAATAAAATATGTTTGAGATGATATTTTTATAGTGTAAGAAAAAAAGGCTTGTGGTCATAGTCGGAGTCTATGACAAGAGACTCTGACACGATAATGAAAAATGTCAGCCAATGCTGCGAAATTATAATTGTGAGGTACTGTCTATAATATAGTTTTTATATTGGATGTTGATGTTAAAGAAGAGAAAGAGATTTTAAGCTATTGAATTTGTTTGTTTTTAAGTTGATTGAGTTATGAATTTGTTTGTTTTTAAGTTGATTGAGTTATATAAAAGTTTTCGACAGATTTTACAAAGATGAGGCAAAAATAAAGGAAAATATAAATGTCCTCTTGAATATATAAAGCGAGGAGTTTTATGAGAAGAATTAACGCTATTTTAAAAAATAATATTTTTACAGATATTCTTAATAATATTGAGAAAGCTGAAAAAACAAGAATTTATTGTCGTCATGGTATCGATCATCTTTTTGATACCGCTAGAATTTGTTATATAATAAATCTTGAGAACGGTTATGGATTTGACAAGGAAATTATTTACGCCGCCGCTCTTCTGCATGATATTGGAAGATATGAGGAATATAAGAATAATATCTCTCATAATGAGGCGAGCGGGAAAATCGCTGATGAAATACTTTTCAAATGCGGTTTTTCAGAATTGGAAAAGAAAATTATAGTTGAGGCCATTTTTTCACATAGAGAGATAAAAGAGGATATTTCGCTTGGAGCCCTTTTATATAAAGGAGACAAGTTGTCAAGAAAGTGTTTTTTTTGTGAGGCTGAGGATAAATGCTATTGGAGCGAGGATAAGAAAAATTTTGGTATTAATTTATATTAATCTCATTAAAAAAATGGATATATATGGTTAGCATAACAAACAAAAAATTTATTTTACCTCAAATTTCTAGGATTGTTTAGCGATCCTATTTACGCTTTCGGCGTTGAGAAATAAAAACGCCTTTCACTGAAATAGCGTCGCAAAGCAAAAGTGCTGACAGTGGCGCGCTGAGCCAGTAAAATATTTTTTTATTTTTATGTCATCTTATCCAGCATTTAAGGAGAAATTAGTATTATGAAAAATTTTGATTTTTTTATGCGGTTTGGTATAAAAGAGAAAGGACAGAGTATGAAAATAGGAAACAAAGAATTTAACATTGGTGATAAGACTTATATTATGGGAATATTAAATGTTACTCCCGATTCTTTTTCTGACGGAGGAAATTTTAATAATTTGGAAAGCGCTTTAAGGCAAACCGAAAAAATGATTAACGAGGGCGCTGATATAATTGATGTGGGAGGAGAGTCTACCAGACCGGGGCATACGGTCATTACAGAGGATGAGGAAATTTTAAGAGTTATTCCTGTTATTGAGAATATTAAAAAAAATTTTGATATTCCTATTTCTATAGATACGTATAAAAGTAAGGTGGCGGAGGCGGCGTTAAATGTCGGCGCTGATATTGTAAATGATATTTGGGGATTTAAGCGTGATAAAAAAATCGCGGATGTAACAAAGAGATTTGACGCGGTTTGTTGTCTCACTCATAATCGTGATAATACAAAATATATAAATTTTATGGATGAGGTTTTGGATGATTTAAGGGAATCTGTGGATATAGCTGTACAAGCGGGCATTTCAAAAGATAAAATTATTATTGATCCTGGAGTGGGTTTTGGAAAGACTTATGAGAATAATATTGAGATTATTAATAATGTTGATAGGCTTAATGAGCTTGGATTTCCTATACTTTTGGCTTCATCGAGAAAATCAGTTATCGGGATTACTCTTGATTTGCCTGTTAATGAGCGATTAGAAGGAACTTTAGCCACTACTGTTTTTGGAGTTATAAAAGGGTGTGGATTCGTGAGGGTTCATGACGTAAAGGAAAACAAAAGAATTATTATGATGACGGAAAAATTATTGGGGCGTATTTGAAAATTAAGTGTGGGCTACTATAGCGATTTATGAAATTTTTAGTGTAAGTCAACAAAACAATTCTTTTATATATTTATTTATATTGGTTTGTCAAAGTTTACTTGTCTATTCTTTCATTATTTCGCTATAATATAAATATTAATTCGGGGAGTGTATGTAAGTGGATATTATAAAAATTGAAAATATTGAGGTTTTCGCTAATCACGGTGTTTTTAAGGAAGAAAATATTTTAGGGCAGAAATTTCTTATTTCTCTTGAGTTATATTTAAATACAAGAGAGGCGGGAAAATCCGACAATCTTGATTTTTCTGTTGATTATGGAAGAATTTCTGCCGTTGCCAAGCGTTTTATTGAGAGAAATGTTTTTAAACTTATTGAGACCGCCGCTGAAAAACTGGCGGAAAAAATTCTTTTGGAATTTAAACGTATTGAGAAAATTAAAGTTGAGCTAAAAAAACCTTGGGCTCCCGTTAAATTACATACTGACAATATTTCTGTAATTATTGAGAGAGGATGGAAAACAGTTTTTTTATCTTTGGGATCTAATTTAGGAAATAAAAAAAATTATCTTGATTTTGCTGTTAATAAAATAGGGGACTCAGATTTTTGCAGAGTAAAAAAAGTATCTGATTTTATAACGACGAAACCTGTCGGGGAAATTAAACAAGATGATTTTTTAAATGGCTGTCTTGAGATAAAGACCATTTTTACCCCTTATGAGCTTTTAGATTTTATAAATAAAATTGAAGCGGAGGCGGGAAGAGAGAGAACTATTCATTGGGGGCCAAGAACTCTTGATATTGACATTATTTTTTATGACAACGTAGTTATTTATGAAGAGAGACTGAAGATTCCGCATAGTGAGGCGGAGAACAGACGTTTTGTATTAGAACCCCTATGCCAGATAGCTCCTTTTTATAAGCATCCTTGTTATGGGGTCTGTGTAAAAGAGCTTCTCGCGCGTTTACAGTAATTTTATTTAAAATTTCTTTAAGCTAATTATAGTGATTTGTAAAATTTTCAGTGTGAACCAATAAAAGAATTTCTTAGTATATTAGCTTTTTAGAATTTACCTGTTCATTCTTTTATTGGTTTATCATAATTAACTATAACAACATATAACGACGGAAAAAGTATTTATACGATCTTTTTCTGGTACACTTTCTTAGGTTTTGTTGAGATAATTTAAATTATCTTGAAATTAGATTTTGCCTGATAGAAAAATTTTTTCTAAATCATTTGTTGTTTATAGCGATTTATAAAATTTTTAATATAAAACAACAAAACGCTTCCTTGATACATCAGTTTTTATTAAAACTTTTCTGTTCATTTTTTTATTGTTTTGCTATAGATTAGCAAACAGAGATATTATTTTTCTTTTGGATTGAATATTAACGCTGCCAAAAACGCGAAAACAAGCGCTGATGTTATTCCTGCCGATGATGCTTTTAATCCTCCTGTTAAAGCGCCGATGAGACCACTTTTATCTACTTCTTCCATTACGCCTTTCGCCAGAGTGTTTCCAAATCCGGGAAGAGGAACGGTGGCCCCGGCTCCGGCAAAATCCACTAACGGCTGGTAAACGCCTATTCCTCCTAAAACGCAGCCTAAAACCACAAATAGAACTAAAATTCGCGCGGATGTAAGTTTTGTTTTATCTATTAAAATTTGTCCTATTACACAAATTCCTCCGCCTACTAAAAAGGCATATAAATAATCCATTATAATTCTCCTTTCGGATGATTTTCGATAATCACGGCGTGAGCGATTCCTGGAATACTTTCTCCTTGCTGTACGCTTGTAGAGCTCATTAAAGCTCCTGTAGGAACGAATAAAATTCGATCGAGTTCATTTTTTTTCATTTTGTTGTAGAAATAAGCCGAAAATGTTACCGCTGAGCATGCGCAGCCACTTCCGCCGGAATGAGTATCTTGGTTTTCTCTGTCATAAATTTCAATTCCACAGTCTGTATAATTATTTGAAATGTCAATACCCTCTTTTTTTAGCAGCTCAATAGTAAGTTCTTTTCCAACATATCCTAAATCTCCGGTTATAATAAGGTCGTAATATTCAGGAGTAATGTTAAAATCCTTTAAATTTGTAAGTATTATATCAGCCGCCGCTGTCGCCATGGCAGCTCCCATATTGTTCGCATCTGTTATTCCAAAATCTACTATTTTTCCTGTCGTTATTCCTGTGATATATGGAGGAGCTCCGTTTTTTGATAGAACAGCGGCTCCATCACCTGTAACAGTCCATGTTGACGTAAGCGGCCTTTGTGTTCCAAGTCCAAGCGGAAAACGAAACTGTTTTTCTGCCGCGCAAAAATGACTTGACGCTCCCACCAAAACTTTTGACGCTCCGCCGCTTTCTATTGTGACAGAACCGAGACTTATACTTTCACCAAAAGTTGAGCAGGCTCCGTAGAGGCCAAAAAACGGTCGATTTAAATCACGTATGCCATAAGCGCTTCCTGTACCTTGGTTGAGTAAATCTCCAGAAAAAATGTAGTCGATATCGTCCATTGTCAATCCAGCTTTTTTCACCGCAAGAGTGAGAGTGTCTTTTACTATTTTGCTTTCAGCTTTTTCCCAGCTCGCTTCGCCGTCTACAGCGTCTTTTAAAATTACGTCAAAATATTTACCCAAGGGGCCTTCTCCCTCTTTTGTACCTACTGTTGAGGCTGTAGCCGCTATGGAAATTTTTTTCTCAAATTTTATAGATTGTTGTCCTATATGTTTTGCCAAAAAATCACCTCATTTTATAAAATAATATATAATTCCTACAATGACGGATGTTAATACTCCATATAGTATTACAGGTCCCGCCACTATGAATATTTTGGCGCCCAGACCTGTCACGAATCCTTCTTTTTTAAATTCAATGGCAGGTGATGTCACCGAATTTGAAAATCCCGTAATAGGAACTATAGAACCAGCTCCGGCGAATTTTCCTAATTTTCCGTATAGTCCTAAACCTGTCATTAAAGAAGATATAAAAATTAATACCGACGAGGTGTATATTCCCGTGTCGTTTTGCGTGAGTCCAAGCTCTTTTAAATAGTTTGTGATAAATTGGCCGACACAGCATATTATTCCTCCTACGATAAACGCTTTTACGCAATCTTTAAAAATATGACTGTCAGGAGACGCTTTCTTTACCATATCTTGATAAAGTTCTTTATTTTTCGCTGAATTTTCCATATAAACCTCCTAATCAACTTTAAAAAATCCCGGTACGAAATAATATAATACCGAACCTAATAATTTACCTATCGCTATAGCGAAAATAAAATACATCATACCTTCTTTTATACGTCCTCTTCTTGACAAAATTGGAATTACGTCGAGGACTTCCGCCAAAGAAACGGCGAGACCGCCGTAAAAAATTCCTATACATAGGCTTAGTATCATAACCGCGAGAGTACCTATTGGAATATAATAATCAACAAGCAAAGTTGTTGTTCCGAAAATACCCCCCCAAATTATAGCTTCCTCATAAAATTTGATATATTTTTTTGTTTTTGTTTTTTGGGCGAGTCTTGGAACAACACCTATTATAGCTATAAACGCGAAAACAGCTCCGGCTATTACGACTCCCGCGCCAAATCCAAGAATAATAAGCAATAAAAGCTTTAACGCTGTCATTTTTTATTCTCCTTTCTTATTCTCTCAGTATTGAGGGTGTCGATTATATTATCGGTGACATCTGACTCATATACAGACATTTCGACCTCTATAGGGGTTGGGTCTTCCGTAATTTTTTTGCCTGAAAAATGGTTAAAAAATACAATTATGCCGAGCGCGAGACCGAGAGAGTAGGGAAGATCGATGATGAGAGGGTGTTCAACTTTTTCATTAAAAAATATATAATAATAATTCTCAAATACTGTTGACATTTGAGCGTCTGAATGGAAACTCATTATCGCTGTTGCTGAACCTCCGGCAAGTATAATTGTTACAAATGTTATTTTTAATACTTTTAAAAATTTATTTTCTTTTTTCTTTTTCGGCGAAAACTCAATTACCGTATCTATTTCACCGACGTTATTTATTGTGTGTCCTGGTAGGGCTTTGTCTATGGCGCTTATTATATCAATAACTGTAATAAGATAATTTCTTTTTTCCTCATTTTTTATTTCAATTAATTTTATGTTTTTTATTTTTTTTAATATATTATCTGGTGCGAAAACTTCCGCTATATCTTTTATATAGATATTTTTTCTCTCCGCTATGGAAGCTTTTTTAGCTGGTTTTATATATATATCCATAAAAAATTATCACCTACTTTTTTAATTTTGATGAAATATTAAAATAATGATTATTTGTTTCCGCAGTTTTAATACGTGTTTGATATATTATTTTGTTGTTTTGTTTAAAAAGTTTTTGTTTTAATTTATTTAAGAAATTGATATTAATTAGGGAAATGTTTAATTAATATTAATTTCATTAAAAACAAAAGTCCCGTTGGAAATGTTGTTTGAAAAAGTGCCGCTTAATAAAATATATAAAAGTACACAGGCTATACAGAGCAGTGTAAATATAAAAATAAATTTTCCCAATCTTGAAATCATATAAACCATCTCCGGAAAATTAATATATGGGAAATACTGAGTTAAAATTATTTTAAATAGTTTTTTGATTTTAAATTGTTGGTATTTCCTATAGATAGTTTCAAAAAAATAATAAAAAATATTCTAAAAATAAATATAAAGATTTTTCCAATATCAAAGGAAAGCTTTTAAAAGGTCAGAAGAAATAAATAGAATAATTTAATTTTAGGAAAGAAAATTTTTTTATATTGATTTATATAATTTTATTTAAGATTAATTTATAAACAATGTTGAAGATAAACAAATTTGGCGATATAAGTTAATAATTATAAATATTATCAAAAATAGAGAGGATAAAAGAGCTATATAATGAACAAATTTAAGTTGAACAATATCAAATTTTTAAATCAAAATACTATTTTAAATTAATACACAAAAAAGTAACAGTTTTGATAACATTTTTTAAATATACCTTACAAAACACCCTAAAAACACCTAATAAATCAGCTTTTTTAACAAAATATAAAGTCCGTGAAAAGTATTGAGTTTGTTAAAATTCGTTATATTTTATTATATTTCGTTATCTAATTGGTATCAAAATTGGTATCAAAACTAACCTAAGAAATAACCCAGAGTTCTATATTGCCAATAAAATAAGGATATATTGAGTAATTGATTTCACAGCGTAATTTGTTATAAAAATATATTTTATAATATATAAATAAGTGTGCAACAATTAGCTTGTGAGTTTATTTATATATTATAGGAAATAAAGTTAGTTGGGGTATACAGAATTTAATCCGCATACCCCAATTATTGAAATATTTTAAAAACTCACTTCACATCAACGATAACTTTTTTGTTTATCTCATCATAATCAATATTAAGTATATCTTTCAAATCCCTTAACCTGATATAATTCTCATTCGACTTTAAAATTTTATGTACAGTTACGTCTTTACCAGCGATAATTATATTGTCCTCAGAGACCGATACCCCGAACGAGGGTACTTTAGTTCTTTCATTGAACCCAACGTCAAAGCCCGCCTGTTTCATATCAGCCAGACAAATAAAGTTCTTACCGTCTTTAAGAATACGATTAACCGCGTACTCTTTACCGTTCACGTTTATTTTTATCCGCTCAATCATTTCCTCATTTCTTTTCGTGTCATCATCTGTAAGTTTCTTTTTAAAATTTTCCCAATCATTTATATCATAAACGAAAGGGGCGGGGCAGACTTTACGAGTCACATCGTAATGCCTTAAAATCCTGTCAGCGGTTATGCTATATTTTCTCATGAGCTGTTTAACAAGGTGAACGGCGTTGCTAACTGTCGGGTTTTTGAAGTAGTATTTCTCGTTACTGTCAATTCTGCTGCAAAGCTCAATTCCTATACTATTGCCGTTTCTGCAATCAGGGTGATAATACTTGCTCGCTCCGCAGTGCCAAGCGGTATCAGAATCTTTAACAGACTGATAAATCTCATTCTCGTCAACAAAATAGTGAGCGGACGCGTTTCTGTTTGCTCCCTGAAAATAATTACAGTTACCCATAGCCGTATCTCCGTTATTAGCTGTAAAGTGTGTTACAATGTATTTTATTGGAGAATTTCTGCCGTTAGTATAATTAGTTTTGTTAGCTAATTTTGTTTTTACATCCATTATTGTTCCTCCCTGTCATTGTTTATAAAGCTGTCAATAATGTTTTTAATTTTTCTCATAACAACCGTACCGATACTAAATTGTACTTTCTCCGCTACATCAACAGCTCCATCAGGCAAGTTTCCGTTAATCTCGGCGTAGTTTTCTACAATACTCGCCAGCTCACAGGCCCCGAAATAAAAAATTCCGACATATTTAAGGAAATCAGTCTCAAAGGCGGCGTCAAGTATATATAAAACCACGATAAAAATTAACTCAATAATCTTTCCTATAAAACCCCACCTTGCGGCTCCCGATTTCCATTTTTTTAGCTTTTTAGCCTTAACCCAGCCGAAAATAGTGTCAACAGACATTAATATAATAAGAACAATGATATATTTAAAACTTATTCCGATTAAGGACGCTCCTCCCGCTATAAGACCGCTGAAAAATAGTTTAATAGACTCAACGTTTCCGTCAAACATAAAAACCACCTCACAAATTTATTTTTTACAATAAAAAAGCCGATAAAAAATCGGCTTAATAAAAGTTATCTCAATCCTAAAAAATCTCTATAAATATCTTTCAACCCATAGCAAAAACCCTCATTCCAAAACTTAAACCTTATAAAATCCTCAAGTCATACAGAGGCGGGCATAAGCAAAAGCCAAATCAAGCCAAACTCTAAGCATATTTGCCCGTTAATATTAAAAAACATATCAGAGTAATCCCATATATCCAAGCCCATTTTTATATTCAGTATGTACCCCGCTATGTACTCAATCACAAGCACAATCCCAGTTCCTATTAAAGATTGTTTAAACACCGGCATATTATAAAACTTAGGTATCTGGTTTATACTTCCTATAAGCAGACCGCACAGCCCGCCCACAAAGAGCATCGAAGACGTTGATTTTAAAGATATTAAAAATAATTTTTTAAGTCAAAAAATAAAGCTGTCGTGTCATTTTCTTAAAAATAACATTAACGCTTTATCTTTTTTAAAAAATCATTTTTAATTTTTAAATTAATCAACATCTTCACATATTAGCGTCCCCGCTTTTAGGTATTCTCCAAATACCCTCAATAACAAAATACACCATACCCTGTCAAAGACTATTCGTATTTTTGTTTTACAAAAATACTCATAACCAACCGCGGATAACTCCGCCTTTATATTCAATGGGAGCTTATACTCCCATTAAATACAAAAGTAAGCGCGCCGATTTTTAAATTGGGTGCTTACTTAGTGGTTAAAAACCAAATAGTCAGCACCTTTAAGACTCTACTCATTAATCTCACCGCCAATTATAGTATTATAACTTTCCAAAAATTCCCCCGTAAGTTCCTGCCCGTACACAACCGCCTTAACATCGCTTACATTATCAAGGCTCTTAACATAACTCATCAAATGATTGCAATATGTAGTCTGTCTCAAAATAAAACTCATTGCCGTATTGGCTATTAAAGTAAAATCGACAGCCGAAAACAGAGTACATATCTCTCCGTCAGCGTGATAAGGCACACCGTTCTCAGGTTTTATATTTCCTAAGTTTATCTGCCCCAAAAGCCCGTTTAAATTAATTTGGTCTTCTGTTTTGAG